>JANOTE010000029.1:0-2068 GCA_031416195.1 Rhodoferax sp. | reverse complement strand
GGAAGATGAATTCTGAAACGTTGAAGGCTGAGCAGATGCCCTGCCACACCAGCAAAATGGCCACCAGCAAAATCCAGGGTGACCAGCGTTCGATCTGTTTTTTGTTCATGCGACGATCTTCACCGTCTGGCCTGCCTGTGTAGGCTGACGAATCGCCCCAATGTGCGAGCGCAGCTCATGCACGATGTCGCTGAACTCTTTGGTGTAGGTCAGCTCCAGGTCGCGCGGGCGCGGCAAATCGATGTCGCGTTTGACGACAAATCGACCGGGGCTTTTGCTCATCACGTAAACCGTGTCGGCTAAAAAAACCGACTCGCGCAAGTCGTGCGTGACCAGGATGACATTGAACTTCTGCTCGGTCCACAAATCCCGCAGAATGCACCACAGCTCCTCGCGGGTAAAGGCATCCAGCGCGCCGAAAGGCTCATCCAGCAGCAGCATTTTGGGCTCGTGAATCAAGGCGCGGCAAATGCTGGCGCGCTGTTGCATGCCGCCTGAAAGCTCCCACGGAAACTTGTCTTCATAGCCGCCCAAGCCCACTTTTTGCAGCAGTTTTCGGGCGCGTTCCTCATATTCACTGCGTTTGGCCTTGAAGTGGGTTCGATACGGTTCGACGATTTCAAGCGGCAGCAGCACGTTGTCTACCGTGGTGCGCCACGGCAGCAGGGAGGGTGCCTGAAAGGCCATACCCGAAATCTTCAACGGGCCGGTCACAGGCTTCTGGTCAATCAGAATCTTGCCCTTTGACGGCATTTTCAGCCCGGTCGTGAGCTTCATGAAGGTTGACTTGCCGCAGCCCGAAGGCCCGACGATGGCGATGAACTCGCCTTGGTTGACCTTCAGGTCGATGGCTTCAACCGCGAAGTGCTGCTGCGCCAGCAGCTCGTCGTTATAGGCGAGCCAGACATCTGAAAAATCAACAAACGTGGCCCCCACGCTTGCCACTTCGTGTGCTGCGCTGCCCCCCGAGGGGGCCGTGCCTTGGTTGGGGCGGCCCGGCGCGGCGGCGGGGATGGCCCCCACGCTTTGCGCTTCGTCTGTACCGCTCACTTTTTCGCGGCGGGCAACACGTTCAGCTCTGCCTTGGTCGGCAAAAATGAGCCGTTCCACACCGCATCCGGGTTCACACGGCTTTTGGTGTTGAACGCGTCTGACACTTGCGAGGCCATCAGCGCCAGGCGCGGGCCGTTGACCTGGCCGAAGCCTTCAGCGCGGGCGTTCGGGCTGTTGATGACGGTGTCAATCGCCAATTTGAGGCGGCGCGTTTCCAGCTCGACATTCACAATGCCGTCACGCGCTTTCACATCTTGAATGGCCGCAGCCGGGTTGGCGATCACGTCTTTCACACCCTTCGCAAACGCTTGCAAGAACGCTTTGACGGCGGCAGGGTTCTCTTTCAAAATTTTTGGGTTCGCAATCACCGCGTTGCCATACAGCTTCACGCCGTGGTCGGGGTAAGGCAGCACCACCACGTCTTCGGTCTTCACGCCGCGCGCTTCCAGGTTGAGCAGAGACGTGAAGGTAAAGCCGGTGATGGCATCCACATCGCCGCGCACCAGCATGGTTTCGCGCAAAGGCGGGTCCATCGCCGTCCACTGCACGCCGCTGATGTTGTTGGCCTTGGCGAAGATCGGGAAGGCGCGCCGGCCTGCGTCGAATACCGGGGCACCGAGCTTTTTGCCAGTCAAATCAGCGGGCGTTTTGATGCCCGATTTTTTGAGCGCCATGACCGACGCAGGCGTGTCGTTGTAGACCATCATGATCGCCACCGGCTTGTTTGGCGCATCCGGGTTGTTGGCGTGGAATTCCATCAACGCCGCCAAGTCGGCAAAGCCAATGTCGTAAGCACCCGAGGCCACGCGCGTGACCGCGCCGCCCGAGCCATTGCCTGCGTCAACCGTCACATCCAGCTTCGCATCCTTAAAGTAGCCCTTGGCGACCGGGGTCAGAAACAAGGCGGACGGGCCTTCAAAGCGCCAGTCGAGCTGGAATTTGATGGGCGTGACTTGCGCTTGGGCCAAGCTTTGGGTGGCGAGAATGGCGACAGCCAGGGCGGATTTGAGCAATG
>JANOTE010000028.1:0-4410 GCA_031416195.1 Rhodoferax sp. | reverse complement strand
CCGGGCTGGCGCTGGATGTTGAGGATGACACCTGGCAGTGCATTGGCCCAAGCGGCAAGTCGTGTGTTTTCCGCATCATCAACAAGATTCGCCACATCGTTCAAACGGACTGGTGCGCCGGCCTTGTAGGTGACGATAAGGTTGGCATACTCAGCCGCAGATTTCAGTTGGTCATTGGCATCGATGGTGGATGCGCGCGCGGCACCGTCAAAGCTGCCCTTGGGCTGGTTCACATTGGCAGCATTGATGGTGGTGCGCAAGTCTTCCATTGACAGGTTCACGCCTGCCAGCGCTGACGGGTTGACCTGAATGCGCACGGCGGGCCTGCGACCCCCCGCGATCGACACCAACCCCACGCCCGGCACCTGCGACAGCTTGGGGGCCAAGCGGTTCTCCACCAGGTCATGAATGCGGATCAGTTGCAGTGTGGGCGAGGTGATGGCCAGCGTGAGTATGGGTGCGTCTGCCGGGTTGACTTTGCTGTAGGTGGGCGGCATGGGCAAGTCGGTAGGCAGCAAATTCGTGCCCGCATTGATGGCGGCTTGCACCTGCTGCTCGGCCACATCCAGCGTCATGTCCAGCGAAAACCGCAGCGTGATGATCGACGCGCCACCCGAGCTGGTGGAAGACATCTGCGCCAGTCCCGGCATTTGGCCAAACTGCCGCTCCATCGGCGCGGTGACGGCAGATGTCATCACATCCGGGCTGGCACCAGGGTACAGCGTTGTGACCTGGATAGTGGGGTAGTCCACCTCGGGCAGGGCCGACAACGGCAGCAGGCGATAAGCCAGCGCGCCAGCGATGAGGATGGCGACCATCAACAGAGACGTGGCCACGGGGCGAAGGATGAAGAGGCGGGATATATTCATGCGGGAATGCGGCTACCGTAGTTCTACTTAAGCTACTGGCTCTGCTGCGCCTCACGCTGGGCTCTGAGCTGCTGAAAGAAGGCGCGCCGCTCGTCGGGTGTCATCTTGTGAACCTTGGCGGCCGCCTCGGGGCCAATTCGCTCCAGCGTGCGGCGTACGCGCTCCTGCGCCTCGGGCGGGAGTTGGTCGATCCACGCGGATGGGCCTGCGTCGGCTGTGGCGGGCGCAGGTGGTGGCGCTGCGGGCCTTGGAGTTGCTACGGTTGCCTCTGTGGATGCCGGTGCTGGCGCTGCCGCAGCAACTCCATCCGCCGCACGCGCGAGAGGTCTGCCTTGCTTGGCACTGCTGGCAGTCCGCGCTGAAGCGTCAGGTGCCGTGTTTTGCACGGCCATGGACGCGGGCTGACCCTGCCCACCCGTACCGCCGAGACCACCTGGGCCACCAGGCCGGGTCGGTGCCGCAATCACCTCGACCTTAGCCCCTTCGCGCAGGCGGTCAGCGCCATCGGTCACCACTTTTTCGCCTTCAGCCAAATCACCCTGCACGCTGACCCAGTCGCCCTCCGTCGTTCCCAGTCGGACACCACGAATCGTCACGCTGCTGTCGGGCTTCACGACATACACGAATGCTCCGCGTGGCGCGCGCTGCACGGCGGTGGAGGGCACTGCAACGGCATCCACCAGCGTATTCACCTTTAGCTTGATATTGACGAACTGGTTGGGGAACAGCGCGCCATCGGTGTTGGCAAACTCGGCCTTGACTTTGATGGTGCCTGTCACCGGGTCAATCGCGTTGTCGGTCGTGCTGACCTTGCCATCGGCGAGTTGGTTGCGAAGGTCACGATCCCAAGCCTGCACCGTCAGTGGCTCGGTGCCCTTAAGCTTGCGCGCAATTTGCGGCAGATTGGCCTCTGGCAGGGCGAACACCACGCTGATGGGCTGCGTTTGCGTGATGGTGACGATGCCCGTTGCGTCCCCCGCGCGAACCAGGTTGCCCAGCTCGGCTGTTTTCAGGCCCAAGCGTCCGCTGATGGGTGCGGTGATCTTGGTGTAAGACAGTTGCAGCTTGGCGTTGTCCACCTGCGCCTGCGTGGTTTGAACCGTGGCGCTGAGTTGCTGCACCAGCGCAATTTGGGTGTCAACCTGCTGCTTGGCAATCGAGTCTTTGGCAAGCAGATCTTTGTAGCGATCTACATCGACCTGAGCATTTTTCAACAGCGCCTGGTCTTTGGCCAACTGTCCTTGCACTTGCGCAAGGGCGATTTCAAAACTGCGCGGGTCAATCTCCGCCAACAGCGTGCCCGCGCGCACCATCTGGCCTTCCTTGAAGCGAATGCTTTTGAGCTCCCCATCCACGCGGGCGCGCACAGTGGCCGTGTTCAGTGCGCTGACATTGCCGATGGCGCTGAGCACTACCCGCACGTCCTGCCTGCGCACCGTCGCCACCGACACAGGCTGCACGCGATTGGGGCCGCCAAAGCGGCGTCCTGCTGCCCCCCCAGCGCCGCTGGCGGAGCTTGCTGGAGCGCTGGCTGCGGCACTTGCGGCTTGAGTAGCGCTGCCTTGCGCGGATGTAGCGCTTGCGCTGTCGCTGCGCTGGCTCCACCACCACCCACCCGCAGCGACTGCTACCAACATGGCGAGCAGCAATCCTATGGAGCGTGTGATTCCCATCTGTTTATGTGCGGGCGAGGCAGTGAAAGATCGGGTTGTCATGGCTTCGGTTTTCGGGATTAGTGCGTTTCAGGTTAACCGATTCTCCATCGGGCAACTCCTCTCAAAGCTGCATTTTGGTAAACCACGGGTAAAGCCTCATGACCCCCTGCACAGAGAATTAGCAAACCTTGACGAACGGCTTAAAGCAGCATCAGATTTTTAGAACTACTCGAATTGACCGTGCTGAGTGTGACGCGATGATCCAGGGTAACGAAGCAGCCCTTGCGAGCCACCGCCAGCGCCAGCAGATAAATGTCCGTGATCTGGTTATGACCCAGCACACGACTCCAGTTAACGCCAGATTCGGTTCTGAGCGACACTTCATCCGGCCAAAACTCGTGATCAAGATGAGTACAAATCTGCTGGAGCTTGTTCCGCACGGTCTCGAATCCGGTTGGCCCCAGTCTGCTGTAGCCAGGTAGGTTGAGGATACGGATAACGCCATTTTCAATGATGGGGCAAGTGGCAATTTTTACCTTTAGCCGCTGCGCGAAAGTCAGTGCCTGAATGTGGTGAACATGTGCCTCATCCAGCAACGCCACCCAAACGTTCACGTCCAGCAGATGGCGCAAATTAGACCCTGGTCGGCGTTGAACAAGCGCAGGGCATGGCTTTACAGACCCTCTTGATCCATCAAATTGCGCACATGCTCAGTGGTGATAATTTCGTCGCGCGCGGGCAGCAAGGCGAACTTGCTTTTGGGTTTTGCCAACTTTGCGATCGGCGTGCTTTGTGCCCGGATTCCATCCCGCGCAAGCCGTGAAATCGCCTGCCCCACGGTAATGCGTTCGCGCTGCGCGTGTGAGCGGGCGAATGCAAAAACGTCATCGTCAACAGCTAGAGTGGTTCGCATCCTGTCAGTTTAACATCAAAACATCAAAATCGCATCAATCTAGTAATTCTGCCGTACAGATCACAACGCCATGTCACAGTTCGGCCACATGCCTATTGGGCAGCGAAAGATTGTCCGTATTCAAACAATCAAGGCCTGACACCCTGTCCGCTTATTGCGTTTGTCGCAAAATAAAGGACTAACTTCAGCAACAGACTGTTTTTTTCCGATAGGAATCCACGATGAGCTACGCAGCGCCTGCCGTAGACCCTGCCTCAACTCTCATTTTTGTGATCAATGCGGCCGCTGGCAGCAGTGATGCACAAGCCAAGCGCGAGGTCATTGAGAGTGCGCTGGCACAGGCTGGCCGTACTGGCCAACTGGTGTTCGCGCAGCCTGGTGATTTGCTGGGCGCTGCGCATAGAGCAGCCTCGCAGGCTGGCGCGACCCGCAGTGCCGTAGTGGCAGTGGGTGGTGATGGCACGATCAACACAGTGGCGCAGGCGACACACGCACAAGGGTGCCCGATGGGCGTGATTCCACAGGGAACATTCAATTACTTTGCCAGGACACATGGCATTCCAGCCGACCCCGTGCAGGCCGCACAATCGCTTTTTCAATGTAAAGCCTTGCCGGTTCAGGTAGCGACGATCAACGATCATGTTTTCCTGGTCAATGCCAGCTTGGGTCTTTACCCCCAGTTGCTGGAGGATCGCGAAGCCTACAAGGCCCGTTTTGGCCGCAGCCGTCTGGTAGCAATCGGTGCCGGGTTCGTCACACTGCTGCGCGCGCACCGCCAGTTGCGTTTGCGCATCGAGCTTGACAACATCGTGCGAGAGGTTCGCACGCCGACTCTGTTTGTGGGGAACAACCGACTACAGCTTGAACAAGTTGGCGTAAAAGTCGGTGAGCAGGTAGGGCAGGGTGCCGCAAGTGCGCTGGACCATGGCAGCATCGCGGCAGTGATGCTGCGACCTATCGGAACCTTGGCCAT
>JANOTE010000027.1:0-2333 GCA_031416195.1 Rhodoferax sp. | reverse complement strand
ATGGACGAGATCGATGACCTGGTGAGTGGCTTTACGTCAACCCATGCCAAGAAAGAACTGTTCGAGTTGCTGATGCGCCACCGCGTGCCCTGTGCGCCAGTGCGTGACTTGGATGAAGTGGTCAACGACGAGCACATGCATTCGCGCCGCGCGCTGGAGTGGGTGGAGCACCCGTTGTACGGTCGGGTCTGCCTGCCCAATTCCCCATTGCGCTTCGATGGGGTTGAGCCGATGGCGATCAGGCCCAGCGGTGAATTGGGACGTGACAACCAGTTAGTGTACGGCGAATGGCTGGGCTTGAGCGAAGCCGAGTTGACCCAACTCGGCAAGGACGAGGTGATCTGATGAAAGAAAGAGCCGTCATAGCGGGCGTTGGCCACACCATGTTTGGCAAGTTGCCAGGCCGCAGCACCTTGTCAATGAATGTGGAGGCCGTGCGCAAGGCACTGGCCGATGCGGGAATTGACAAGTCGCAGGTCGATGGCCTGTTCGTCGAGTTCCCGACCTCCAAATTCGAGATGATGTACGGCCAGAAGCTAGCCGAGACCCTTGGCATCGTGCCGCGCATTGGCGGCGTCTGGGACCAGGGCGGTGCCAGCAACATCAGCATGATTGGCTACGCGGCCATGGCGATTGACGCCGGGCAATGCGATATTGCCCTTGTCTGTCTGGCTGACAACCCGGCCACTGGCTCGCGACAGGCTTATGAGAAGGCCTGGGGTGATGACGGCGTTCATGGGTGGTTTGGCACCCCGGCTGGCTATGCAATGGTTGCGCGTCGGCATATGGGCGAATTTGGCACGACCAGTGACCAGCTCGGTGCCATTGCCGTCGCTTGTCGCAAACACGGCGCTGCCAACCCCAATGCGCAATTGCGCAAGCCGTTGACCCTGGACCAGTACCGCGAGTCGCGCTTGATTGCCGCCCCGCTGCGCCGTGACGACTGCTGTCTGGTGTCCGATGGCGGCGCGGCAGTCATTGTCATGAGTGCGCAGCGCGCGAAAGAATTGGGTGTTGCCAAGCCAGTGCCAATTTTGGGGTTCGGCCAGGGACAAACTTCATGGGAAGTCGCGTTGCGCCCTGACCTGACCACCACCGCAGCCACGTTGTCGGCGCAAACTGCTTTCAAAATGGCGGGTCTGTCGCCCAAGGACATTGACGTGGCGCAAATCTACGATTGCTTTACCATCGCCGCGCTGATGACGCTGGAATCCTACGGTTTCTGTGCGAAGGGCGAAGGGGGTCATTTCGTCGAAGGCGGCCGCATTGAGATTGGAGGCGATCTGCCCATCAACACGGCCGGTGGCCTGTTGTCTGAAACCGGCATGCCGGGTCTGCAACTGGTGATTGAAGGGGTGCGCCAAATGCGTGGCGAGTCTGTCAACCAGGTCAAGGGCGCACGCACTTGTGCCGTCAGCAACCAGGGCGGCATCATGCACACTCACTCGACACTGATCCTCGGGCACTAGGTGAAGGATAAAGACATGGAAAAACCTTCAAATTACATTCCCGTGCCCGCGCCTGAGCTGGATTCTCTCAATACGCCGTATTGGGACGGCCTGGCGCGCGGGGCCTTGACTTTCCAGCGCTGCAATTCATGTGGCCACGCGTGGCTGCCCCCGCGCAGTGATTGCCCCGGTTGCCTGTCAGCAGACTGCGTTTGGGAGAGTGCGGCTGGCGGCGCGAAACTGATCAGTTGGGTGGTGTATCACGTGGCTTTTCACCCCGCCTTTGCGAACCGGCTGCCCTACAACGTGGCGGTAGTCGAGCTCGATGAGGGGCCGCGATTGATCAGCAACGTGGTGGGCGTGGAAGATGCCGAGACCCTGAAGATCGATCAGCGGCTGAGGCTTGTGATCGAGGATGAAGGCGGCACGGCTGTGCCGCGCTTCTCGCCGGTCTGATGCATCTGAAACGGAACGATTTCGACAGAATGCGAATGCAACAGGGATCAAGACCCAATGAAAAGTCAGGGAACACGCAGCGAAGCATGATGTCTGCACGTTGCGCAGGTGGTTTGTCGGAACGACAGTAGCGAATTTTATTAATCTTAGGAGATAGAAATGACTGTAATCAGTAGAATTTTTCAAGGGGCTGTTTATGTTGGGATGGCCGCCGTGGCGCAAGCCGCATTTTCCCAGCAGGCGATCAAGATTGGTGCACTCAATCCGTACAGCGGCCCCCTTGCGCTGTATGGCACCGAGGTTACGCGGGGCTACGAACTGGCGGCGGACAAAGTCAATGCCGCAGGAGGTGTCCTGGGGCGCAAGATTGAATTGATCCGGGGCGATGTGACCAATGCACAGCAGGGCATCACCACGGTTGAGCAATTG
>JANOTE010000026.1:0-8349 GCA_031416195.1 Rhodoferax sp. | reverse complement strand
ACGCCTATAGCTCTCGAAAAACGTGCAGTATCAGCTACTAAATCAATAGCTATTGAGCTGGGCTATGTGGGTGTGCTGTGTGTCGAGTTTTTCATCGTGAAGAACCAGCACGACAAGCTACAGTTAATCGTCAACGAGATCGCCCCACGCCCGCACAACAGCGGCCACCACAGCCTGAACAGTTGCGATATCTCGCAGTTCGAGCTGCAAGTGCGCACGCTGGCGGGCCTGCCGCTGACCCAACCGCGTCAGCACAGCCCGGCCATCATGCTCAATCTGCTGGGCGATTTGTGGTTGAATAATTGGGGTCAGATTCCAATTAAATCCGCTGCAAATAAATCGTCGAAAAAAGAAATGGAATCTTACCCCAATTATTCGCCGCCGTGGGTCAAAGTGCTTGCGTTACCCGGCACGCATCTGCACCTGTACGGCAAGACGCAGGCGCGAGCAGGCCGCAAGATGGGGCACTTGAACATTACCGGCAAAACAATCGCAGATGTGCGCGCTACCGCCAGCCAGGCGGCCAAGTTGCTGGGGATCAAACTTTGATATTTCCGGGACGTGCTGCTGAATCGATAGCACAAGCTGCGCTTGTCTTGCGTTCAGGCGAGCTGATAGGTTTACCCACAGAGACAGTTTATGGCCTGGCTGCCGATGCAGGCAATGAAGCGGCGGTGGCAAAAATATTCGCTGCCAAGGGTCGCCCGAGCAACCATCCGCTGATCGTGCATGTGCATGACGCGAGCGGCGTGGCGCATTTTGCAGACAACGTACCCGCGTTTGCGAATCTGCTGATCAAGGCGTTTTGGCCTGGCCCGTTGACCTTGATTCTCCCGCGCCGCACGGGCGTGGCGGCAGCGGCTGCAGGCGGGCAAAACAGCATTGGCTTGCGCTGCCCCTCGCACCCGGTGGCGCAGGCGCTGCTGGCGACCCTGGCGTCTGATCCCCATCCGGTCTACGGCCTGGCGGCGCCCAGCGCGAATCAATTTGGCCGCGTCAGCCCCACCACGGCGGCGCATGTCCAAAGCGAGATGGGCGCTGACTTGCTTATTTTGGATGGTGGCGCGTGTGACGTGGGCATTGAATCGACCATCGTCGATTGCACCCGTGGCGTGCCGGTGCTGTTAAGGCCGGGGCACATCACGGCCGCGCAGATGAAGGCAGCATGCGGTCAGCAGGTGCTCTCAGAAGATGAGTTGATCGATCAAACTGAGGTGGCCCCGCGCGCATCCGGCACGCTGGAATCACACTACGCGCCGAATGCCAAAGTGCGCCTGATGGACGACAAGGCGCTGCAATATGCGCTGGACATGCTGGGTGCGGATATGGATGCCAAGCCCGGTGCCGCCCCCGTCATTGCAGTGTATTCGCGCGCTATTTTGAAGAGCCGCTCCAGCAAAGTGCTGCGCCGGCGCATGCCGGACGATGCGGCTGCAACGGCTCAGCAGTTGTTTTCAGTATTGCGCGAGTTTGATGCGCAGGGCGTAAAGCTGATCTGGGTCGAGACACCGCCCGCAACACCTGATTGGGATGGCGTTCGGGACAGGTTGACGCGGGCTTCGGCGGGTTGAAGACTTACGGCGATGGTGTTGACGATGCAGGCGGCGCCTTGTACCGCAGCTTCATCGTCAATATCGCCGCCGCAAAGGCCAGCGTGATCACGTTGGCCACAATCATTGGCCAGGCACCGAGCATCAGGCCGTACACCAGCCACAGCATGATGCCTAATGTGAAGGCGCTGTACATCGTGAGCGAGATGCCGCTGACATCTTTGGTCTGAAAGGTGTGGATCGCTTGCGGCAAGAAGCTGCCGGTGGTGAGGATGGCGGCGATGTAGCCGACGGTGTCGATAGAAATCATGCCCTCAATTGTCTTTGATTGCCCAATCCAGCACAGCATCAATGGCTGCTCTGGCGGATGCTGCACCTGGCTGGTTGACGATCACAACCAGCACATAGCGTTTACCGCTGTTGGCCAGCACGTAGCCTGCCACGCCGGTGACATCACGCAAGCTGCCGCTTTTCAAGTGGGCGCTGCCCCGCGCGGTGGATCGCCTGTTGCGCAGCGTGCCATCGACTCCGGTGATCGGCAATGACGACATTAGCTCCGGCATGACCGGCGAGGCATAGGCGCTTTGCAGCAGTTTGCCCAGGGCGTTGGCGCTGATGCGTTCGCTGCGTGAGAGGCCCGAGCCGTTGTCCAGCACGGGCGCATCCTCGCTGCTGATCGTGCTGCGCCACCAGCGCTGCACCACTTCGCGTGAGCTGGCCAAGGTGGCGGTTGGGGTGGCGACCGAGCCTGCAGTCTTGGGTTGCAAGCTCAGCGTCAAAAAGAGCTGCTGCGCCATCACGTTGTTGCTGTATTTGTTGATGTCGCGAATCACCTCGGGCAGGGGCGGTGAGTTGACTTCGAATGCGGGGCGCGTCAACGTTGCGGGCACGCGGCCTTCGCGTACGCTGCCTGCCAGCTTGCCACCCATTTCACGCCACATGCCTTCGACGGCGCGCGTGGCGTAGCTTTTCGGGTCGGCGTAGGCAACGCCCCATACTTTCTCGCCGCAGTTGGAGGAGTAGCTGCCGCCAAATCGGATCGCGGTCGGGTCGGAGAAATCGGCCTTCAACGCCGCGCGGTAATCGCCGCAGGGTGCGTCAGACAAAGGCACGCTGTACTGCATCTGCACGCCCGCCAACGGCGGCTCAAACTGCACTTGCGCGGTGTTGGCGGTGCGATCCGGCACGAAGGTCATCACCACGGCTTTGAAGTTGAGCAGCAGTGCATCGGGGGCGGCGTTGTAGGGGCGCAGCGGCTCGCCGTCGAACAGGCTGGGGTCGATCTCGACATTCTCAAACGCGCTCCTGTCCAGAATGATGTCGCCGGCGATGGCCTTCACCCCCAAGCCCTGCACTCGGCGCAACAGCAGCCAAAGGCGTTCAGATACCAGCTTCGGGTCGCCCAGACCCTTGATGTACAGGTTGCCAAACAGCGTGCCATCCCGCACCGCGCCTTCGATGAAGACGGGCGTGCTCCAGGTGTACGCGGGGCCGAGCAAATCGAGCGCCGCGTAGGTGGTGACCAGTTTCATCAGCGATGCCGGGTTCATCGGCACATTGGCGCGATGGCTCAGGCGCGGCCCCGTTTTGCCCTGGGCATCGACCACCAGCATGGCAACCGCTTCGCGTGGCACTTTGGCGCGGGCCAGGGCGGCATCGACTTCAGGCGGCAGCGTTTGCGCGATGGCCGTCGCAACCGTCAGGTTGAGAACCAGGGGTATCAAAAAGCGAGCATCCATGATTCGAAGTCTAACTTCAGCCCCTGCTGAAGGCGGCTGCCTGCCATCGATAATCACTGCATGCGTTTTTTAAGATCTCTTTCGCCCCGCACCGTGGGCATTTCAGCCGCCGTCATCACCATCATCATCTGGACTGCCTTCATCGTCATTGCCCGCGCCACCTCCGACCCCGCTCGCGGCGCGGTGCTGACACCGCTGGACATCATGCTGGCCCGCGTCATCGGTGCGGGCCTGGTGTTGCTGCCCTGGGGCTGGTGGTTGGTGCAACGGGATCGGCAGGACGCGGCCCACGCGCAGGAGACGTTCGGCAATGCGTCCATGGCGCGCCAGTCGTCGCTGTTGGGTTTGTCGCCCCTGTCGCTGCGGGTGACGGCCACCACCGGCGTGTTTGGTGGTTTGCTGTACGGCATGCTGGCCTACAGTGGTTTTGTCTATGCGCCTGCGGCCCACGCGTCCGTGCTGCTGCCGGGCAGCTTGCCGTTTTGGACCAGCCTGCTTGCGGTGTGGATTCTGGGCGAGCAGCTCACATCGTCGCGCGTGATCGGCCTGGTGTTGATCGTGACGGGCGACCTGCTTGTGGGCGGTGCCAGCCTGCTGCGTGCATTCGATGGCGGCTCGGTCTGGCGCGGCGACGTGCTGTTCATGCTGGCGGCGCTGTGCTGGTCGGTCTACAGCGTGCTGGCGCGCAAGTTCGCGCTGGACGCAGTGCGCGCCACCATCGCCGTCACTGTGTTTGCGGTGTTGACCTATCTGCCGGTCTACGCCCTGCTGGTGGCGTTGCAGGCGCTGCCCAGCAGCCTGTATGACTTGCACCGCACACCGTGGGGTGATTTTTTGTTTCAAATGCTGTTTCAGGGCTTCGGCTCGGTGGTGATATCGGGCATCACCTTCACCCAGATGATCCAATATTTTGGCCCGGTGCGCTCCACCATGTTCACAGCGATCGTGCCAGGCTTGTCGGCCTTGGGTGCGGTGTATTTTCTAGGCGAACCGCTGTCGTGGAACCTGTGGGCGGGGCTGGCTTTGGTAACCTGCGGTATCCTCTTCGGCGTGCGCAGAGTGAATGCTGAAAAGGTTTAAAATTAACTCAGGAGTTAATTTTAAACGCTGCTCGGTGGTTTTGACCCATTTTATGGTTTTAATACTGCCTTAGCTCTCGTATATATTGCGTGAATAGCTATATATTTCATAGTAATTAATTTGTGATGAATCTCCTTGCTTTTGACACCAGCACCGATGCGCTGAGCATTGCCGTGTGCATTGGCGTGAGGGACGGCGCGCAGGTGTGGCAGCACCATGGCGCGGGCGGTGCGCAGGCATCCAGCACATTGATTCCCGCCATCATGGCGCTTATGGGCCAGGCCGGGCTGCGTTTTGAAGACTTGGATGCCATCGCTTTTGGCAAAGGCCCTGGCTCATTCACCGGGCTGCGCACGGCCTGCTCGGTCGCGCAGGGGCTGGCGCTGGGTGCAGGCGTGCCGGTGCTGCCGGTGGACACGCTGCTGGCGGTGGCGGAGCAGGCGCGGTTTCAGATGGGCGCTGACAAAGCTCTGCGCGTCATGTCGCTGCTGGATGCGCGCATGGACGAAGTCTACGCCGCGTGCTATGAGTTTGATGGCGACGATTGGACACAGCACGGCGACCCCAGCCTGTGCAAACCCGAAGAATTGCGCCAATCGATGCCACCGGGTGCCGATTGGCAGATCGCCGGTAACGCCCACACCGTGTACGGCGCGCGTTTGCCGCTGATGGCCACTGCGCCAGTGCTGGCGCTGCCCACCGCTGCTGCCATGTTGCGCCTGGCACCCGCTTTGCTCGCCAGCGGCCATGCGGTGCCGGGTGACCAGGCCCTGCCGACGTACATCCGCGATAAAGTGGCAAAAACCACGCTGGAACGTCAAATCGAAAAAACCGCAACGCTTGCAACATGAGCGCCATCCTCAAACCCGTTGAAGCCCGCTTTGAAGCCTTCAAGGCAAGCCGCGCAGACCAGCTCAACGCCGTGCTGGCGGTGGAGCTGCGTGCCTACGCACACCCGTGGAACCGCAGCAACTTTGTCGATGCCCTGCAATCTGGCTACCAGGCGCAACTGCTGCTGGCAGACGACGTGCTGTTGGGCTACTTCATCGCGATGAAGGGCGTGGACGAGGTGCATCTGCTGAACATCACCATCGCCCCCGAGTACCAGGGGCGGGGCTGGGCTTGGGTCTGCCTCGATGCGCTGGCGCTGTGGGCACGCGGGCAGCGCGCGCAATGGCTGTGGCTGGAGGTACGTGTGAGCAACGTGCGCGCGATGAAGGTCTACGCGGCGCACGGCTATCAACGCGTGGGTCAGCGTAAAAACTATTACCCAGCAGCGAACGGGGAGCGTGAAGACGCCATCGTGATGAGCTTGAAATTGTGATTCCATCTCCATTTCAACCGGACAGGTCGTTGCACCTCCTTGCCGTGCCCAAGCACTGTCTTCGTCGGTGCGCCTACTCTCCGATTGAAATGGAAATGGAAATGGAATGCGGCACCTGACATGAGCCTCGATCTGGACGACCGCCAACGCGCCATGCTGCGCGAGATGAATGTGCAGGTGTGGTGGCCCTAGCCCGCCGCGCCGGTTGTGGCGCTCCCCGCGCCGGTTGTCAAGCCGCCGCCGTCCGTGGCATCGCCTGTGCGCGTCGAGCGTGTACCGGTCGTGCAGGTCGTTCGTCAGGCTCAATCGATTTCGCCATCCGCACCGACAGACGCACCGACAGACGCGTCCACACTAAGCTGGCCCGCCTTGCAGCAAGCCGTGGCAACCTGCCGGGCCTGCGCGCTGTGCGAGGGCCGCAATAACACCGTCTTCGGCGTCGGTCAGGCCGCGCCCGATGCGCAAAGTGCGCCGCAGGTGGATTGGTTGGTCGTCGGCGAAGCACCGGGTGAAAACGAAGACCGCACCGGCGAGCCGTTTGTGGGCCAGGCCGGGCAATTGCTGGACAACATGCTCAAAGCCATGGGCTTGAGCCGCCGTGAGAACGTCTACATCGTCAACGTCATCAAGTGCCGCCCGCCAGGCAACCGCAATCCTGAAGCCGCTGAAGTCGCCCAGTGCGAGCCGTACCTGCGCCGCCAAATCGAGCTGCTTCAGCCCAAAGTCATTCTGGCGATGGGCCGTTATGCGGTGAATTCACTGCTGCAAACGAGCGTGCCTGATGTACACAAAATGCCGCTGGGAAAACTGCGTGGGCAGGTGTATGGCTACGCGAGCGCAGGGCGCAGCATTCCGGTGATCGCCACCTATCACCCGGCCTATTTACTGCGCAATTTGCCCGAGAAAGCCAAGGCCTGGGCAGACCTGTGCTTGGCGATGCAGGCGTTGAAGCAACTCAAGCAGCCTTGACAGGTGTCGACTGCGGCAACAGCACCGACGCAATCGCCACCACCATCAAGCCCACCGCTGCCCAGTCTTGCCAGTGCAGGATTTCGCCCAGCCACCAGGCTCCGCTGAACACGCCCAGAATCGGGATGAACATCACGCTCAGGGTGGATGCCACGGGTGGCAGCGCACGCGCCAAATAGAACCACACCGCGTGGGCAAAGCCAAAAATCAGCACGGCGTTATAGACGATCGAACCCATCGTCGCAGGCGGCGGCATACGCCACTGGTCGCGCTCAAACAGGGTTGAAAGAAGCACCATCACCCCTGCGGTCAGCAGCGTCATCCAGAAGGAAATCGTCAGCGTTTGCAGCGGCAGGGTCGAGCGGCGCAGCATCTGCGTGCCCAGTGCCCAGGTGGCCGCCGCAGCCAATGCCATCACCACGCCCAGCGGCCTGCCTGAGAGGTTTGCCACCTCGTGCCACAGCAGCAGCACGACACCCAGGCCAGCGGCGGCCACGCCCACCCATGCGCGCCGCGTGAGCACCGCACCAAACACCAGCGCACCGAGCACCGCCGAGAAAATCGGCATGCTGTAGCCCAAAATCGCCGCGCGCCCGCTGCTGAGTTCCTTCACCGCCAAAATAATCAGTGCGTGCCATACGAACATGTTCGTTACCGAGAGCCAAAATACCTCGCGCCAATGCGCTCGCGGGATGCGAAACGGCACCTTCAACACCGCCAACCCCAGCGCCAGCACGGGGATGCCCAGCACCAGGCTGATGGCGCGAAACGTCAGCGGTGGGTAGCCGGTCACGCCAATTTTCATCACCGGCCAGTTGATGCCCCAGACCAAGGTGAGAAGGATGAGCAGGATGAGTTGGCGGCGGCTTAATGTTGACGTTAGGGTTGGCATCCGCTCATTGTCGCTTCCTACAATAGCGCCATGACATTCCTCGACATGCTGGCCACCGCCGAACGCCAAAACAATTCCATGCTGTGCGTCGGCCTGGACCCTGAACCGACCCGCTTTCCCGGCAAATTCAAGGGCGACTCGAACAAAATTTACGACTTTTGCGCGGCCATCGTCGATGCAACTGCAGACCTCGCCATTGCCTTCAAACCGCAGATCGCCTACTTCGCTGCGCACCGCGCTGAAGGACAACTGGAGCGGCTGATGGAGCACATCCGCCGCGTGGCGCCACAAGTGCCCATCATCCTGGATGCCAAGCGCGGCGACATTGGCAGCACGGCCGAGCAATATGCGACTGAGGCGTTTGAGCGCTATGGTGCAGACGCGGTCACGCTGTCGCCCTTCATGGGCCATGACTCGATTGCGCCATATTTGAAGTACCCCGGCAAAGGCGCGTTTTTGCTGTGCCGCACGTCCAACCCCGGCGGTGATGACTTGCAAAACCAGCGCCTCGCGGGCCAAGTTGGTGAGCCGCGCTTGTACGAGCACATCGCTCGCCTGGCGCAGGAGTCGTGGAACTCTAACGGCCAGCTCGGCTTGGTGGTCGGGGCCACTTATCCGGCCGAGATTGAGCGAGTCCGTGCGCTGGCACCCACCTTGCCGATGTTGATCCCCGGTGTAGGTGCGCAGGGTGGTGACGCGGTAGCCACCGTGAAGGCAGGCCGCACGGCGCAGGGTTTGATCGTGGTCAGCTCATCGCGCGCGATTTTGTATGCCTCATCCGGCGATGATTTTGCA
>JANOTE010000025.1:0-7007 GCA_031416195.1 Rhodoferax sp. | reverse complement strand
CCAGACTCTTCGTGTGCCATTCCCTGAGGGCTGGGTTCTGCGAAGTCTTTCCCACGATTGGGTTCTGCACCACGGCGTCGCTGAAATGATCAACAACTGCCGCGATCGCGAAGACGCCACCAAGCCGTTCATACAGACTCTTTTCGTTTTTTGGAGCGGCTTGCAGCGGCAGCGCCAGTGCCACCATGAAAAGAGACAGTATTGCGATGAAGAACTTTTTCATAATAAAACTCCTTGGTGTGAACCGTCGCGCCGAAGGTGCAACGTGGAAATTGTTGCTTGCAGCGACGGTTAAATCTGTGCGATGGCACACACAGTATGCGAAGAGAAGCCGCCATAGAGAGCGGTGCATGGGAAGGTAAAAATGAACCTATAGGTTAATTTTTAGATCGTAAACGTTCAAAAATCGTCAAATTATGAACTAAATCGCCTTTTAGATCCCGTATAACATGCATAAATAGCTATATATACAATAGCAAATAGACATCGATCATAAAAGCCGCGCTGACCGCCTGGGCGCAGCGCTGCCGTTACAGCGCTGGTGTCGTCGACTTGAACAGCGCTGCCACCCGCTGCTTGGGCTTGATATTGGCGGAGATGCTGCGCACGGGGCGCTTGGCGGCGGCTTCCCAGGTGGGGGCTGGCGCCTCGGCGGAGGTGGCCGTGGCTTCGTAAGGTTTGTCGAAGAACGGGTCGCGAGAAGCCGGTGTGGGGCGGCTGAAGTCGCGCCTTGGCGGGCGAAAGCTTGTGTCACGCTCACGGCCCTGGTCGCGACCGTGTTCGCGGCTGCCATCTCTGTTGTCGCGGCCCGGCTCGCGCTGCGTGTCAGGTTCGCCCTCGCTGCCTGCATACATGCGCCGACCGTCGTTGATACGGCCCTGCTTGCGAATGTCCGGCGTATCTTCGTCAAACTCGATGGCTTCCAGCTCGATTTTCGATTTCAGCAGCTTTTCAAGGTCTGCCACCAGACGGCCATCCGACTTGGACACAAAGCTGACCGCCAGGCCCGATGCGCCGGCCCGGCCAGTGCGGCCAATGCGGTGGATGTAGTCCTCCGCATTGAACGGAATGTCGAAATTGAACACGGCGGGCACGTCTTTGATGTCCAGCCCGCGCGCCGCAACGTCGGTACACACCAGCAGATCGACCTCACCCTGCTTGAAGGCCTCCAGCGCTTTCAATCGTTCGTCCTGGCTCTTGTCGCCGTGCAGTGCGGTGGTCTTCAAACCCTCGCGCTCAAGCGAGCGGGCCAAGCGCGCGCAGCCGAGTTTGCTGTTGACGAAAACAAAGGCCTGCTTCATGCCGCGCTGTTTCAAAATCTGATGCAGAGCGTGGCGTTTGTCGTCATCGCCTACGCTGTAGAAATGCTGCTCCACGGTGCTGGCCGCTGCGTTGGAGCGAGCCACTTCAATCGTCACCGGGTCTTGCAAATAGCTGTTGGCCAGGCGCTTGATTTCAGGCGAGAACGTGGCGGAGAAAAGCAGCGTGGTGCGCTGCTTGGGCAGGTAGCTCAGGATGCGCTGCAGGTCGGGCAGAAAGCCGATGTCCAGCATGCGGTCGGCTTCATCCAGCACCACGTACTCGACCTGGTTCAGCACGGCAGACTTGGCCTCAATGTGATCCAGCAGCCGCCCTGGCGTGGCCACCAGCACTTCAACGCCGGCTTTGAGTTCCAGCGTTTGCGGCTTCATGTCCATGCCACCAAAAACCACGGCTGTGCGCAAGTTGGTGTACTTGGCGTAGGCCTTCACCGCCTTCGCCACTTGATCGGCCAGCTCGCGCGTGGGCAGCAGCACGAGCGCACGCACCGGGTGGCGCGCGGGCGAGGTGGAGGTATTTTCGTGCTTCAACATGCGCTGAAGCAAAGGCAGCGAGAACGCGGCTGTTTTGCCGGTGCCCGTCTGCGCCGCACCCATCACGTCGCGGCCTTGCAGCACAACGGGAATGGCCTGGGCCTGAATCGGGGTCATCGACGCGTAGCCCAGCTCCGCCACGGCGCGGGCCAGCGGCTCGGCGAGTTGCAGTTGGGAGAACGAATCTAGCCGGGCAGCCTCGGCCAAGGCGGCTGCGGCGATGTGCCCCGCAGAAGGTTCGGAAGAAGTAGGACTGTCGTCGTGCTCGGTGGCAGGTGCTGTTGCGGTGTCGGATGCAGTTTGGTTCATTAATACTCAGGCGGAAATTGGAAATGGGGAAGGAATCTGTCAGATCCCAGGAGCCCCTGATCCAGACGAAGTCCGCTCTAGGGCAAACCTCCATTATCCGCGATGTCAGCCACAGCGCCCAAATTCAGACTCTTACAGCCCTAAATCTGCCGCGCCGAGAAGGTATCGCAGCCTTTCACGCTGCCATTTTGCAGTCCGTTGTTGAACCAGCGTGCCCGCTGCGCGCTGGTACCGTGGGTGAAGCTTTCAGGCACCACACGGCCACCACCGTTTTTTTGCAGCGCATCGTCGCCGATCTTGGCGGCGGCATTCATGGCTTCTTCCACGTCGCCATTCTCAAGAATTTGACGGGACTTTTGCGCATGGTGCGCCCACACGCCGGCGAAGCAGTCCGCCTGCAACTCCAGGCGCACGCTCAGGGCGTTGAACTCGGTCTGGCTCACTTTGCCGCGCATTTGATCCATCTTGCCGCTGATGCCCAGGAGGTTTTGCACATGGTGACCGACTTCATGCGCGATCACGTAGGCCTGCGCGAAATCGCCCGGCGCACCCAAGCGGTCTTTCAGGGTCTGATAGAACCCTAAGTCGATGTAAACCTTTTGGTCACCCGGGCAGTAAAACGGCCCCATCGCCGCTTCGCCCGCGCCGCAGGCGGTTTGCGTGGCTCCACGGAAAAGCACCAGCTTGGGCTCTTTGTAAGCCGAGCCACCTTTGGTGAAGATATCTTTCCAGACATCTTCGGTGTCTGCCAGCACGGTGGCGACAAATTTGGCCATGCGGTCGTCAGCGGGCGGCTTTTGGGCCGGGCCCTGGGCCACCTGCGCCTCCGGCGCGCCGCCACCGCTCAGGATGTTCAAGACCGTCATCGGATTGATGCCGAAGAAGTACGACGCCACCAGCGCGATCGCGATCGACCCAATGCCAATGCCCCGCCCGCCAATGCCGCCGCCCCCACCACCGCCGGTTGAGCGCTGGTCTTCCACGTTGTCCGACTCGCGGTTGCCTTCCCATTTCATGATGCAGCTCCTTCGAGGGTGTCTCAACTGGTGTAAATTGCCCCCATGGTACAACGCAAGCAGGTCGTTCTGTTGACGGGTTTCGACGCATTCGGGGGTAAGGCTATCAACCCCAGCTGGCTGGCCGTGCGCGCACTGCATGGGCAGCAAATCGCTGGATACCGGGTGGTCTCGGCGCAACTTCCGACGGTGTTTGACGAATCAATCGACGCACTGCACAAACTGCTGTTGCAGCATAGACCTGAGTTGACGATTTGCGTGGGCCAGGCGGGCGGGCGCAGCGCCATCTCGCTGGAACGCGTCGCTATCAATGTGAATGACGCGCGCATTGCCGACAACGCCGGGGCACAGCCGGTCGACACACCCGTCGCGCCCAATGCGCCAGCGGCTTACTTCACCCGCCTGCCGATCAAGGCGATGCTGGTGGCCTTGCAGCATGAAGGCGTGGCCGCTGAGGTCTCGCAGACGGCGGGCACGTTCGTGTGCAACCACGTGTTTTTCGGTTTAATGCATTTCCTTGCAACTCAGCGCGGTTTCAAGAACAAGCGGGGTGGGTTTATTCATGTGCCATTTGTGCCTGAGCAGGGGTTGCCGTGCATGCCGCTGCAAGACATTGCGCGTGGACTGACCGTTGCTGTGCGCACGGCCCTGACGACACTGCAAGACGTGTCTGTGGGATCGGGACAAGTCAGCTAAAAGTTGAGTTCAGAAACTACCGCAGCCGATCAAGCGCGCGTTCTGCATCGCGTTGCCGGTCACGCGCCCGGCGAATTTCAAAGTCAAGCTCGCGCAGCGACTCACGCGCGCGGCGGCGTTCATCGTCGTTGGGGGCAACCCGCAGACGGTCTTCGGCGTTATTGACATGGCCCTCCAGATTTCGCACGCTCTGGCGCGTGTCGTAAACATCACGACCCAGCCTGAAACGACGACGGAACTCACCATCAATCCCCACCGGGCAAACACCGTTATAGCTGGCACCGTTGAGGCCCAGCGGCGCGGCATTCTCAAGATTGCAAAACTGCAACAGGCCCTGCTCACGCCCTTGCAGGTAGCGCGGCATGTCCACCGCCACCTTGGCCTGTGCACAGTCTTTCACACGGTAGTCCAACTTGGACAGCGCGGCACCTTCCAAACCATCTCGCAAACCCACCTCGTTCCAGTTGGCGACTTTGCATTCATCAGCGGACATGGTGGCGCAGCCGCCAAGCAGCGCGCTTGATGCCAGAACGAGGCATAAAAATACTCGCCAACCAAAGATCTTCATAAGTCAGTGCAGTTTACTGAAGTGGGTCAAAAGACTCAAGCCTCGGATATTGCATTACACTTGCAATACAAATTTCTTCAGGAGTTCATTGATGAAAACTGCTACCTTGCCTGCCGTGCGGGTTGCCCCCCAAGTGCGCGAACTGATCGAGTCTGTGTTGCTCGAAGGTGAGAGTCTTTCCACGTTCATCGAAGAAACGATGAAGAAGCACGCGCAGTGGCGCAAAGAGGACCAGGCGTTTTATGCAGAGGCGGCGCGCCGTTCTGCGCTGCTCAAAGCAGGCAAAATGAAAACTATTACTGCCGAAGAAAGCATCCGGCGGCTACGCGCTCAAATTGAAAAGAAGAAGGCTTTGCAGATGAAAATAGCCCCGTGAAGACATACACGCTCGATATCACGATCGCTGCACAAGAAGACCTGGAAAGACTCTACGATTTTCTGTCCGATCAAGATGCTTTTTTAGCCGATCGCGCTATTTCCACGATTGAAAAAGCTTACGAGCTTCTGAGATTCATGCCCGAAAGTTGCCGCCGTGCGCACTTGCAGTTGGAGGGCCATGTTTACCGCGAAATGATTGTCAAATTTGGACGCTCAGGCTACTTGGTACTGTTCGAGATTCAACGCGACGAGACGGTCAGCGTGCTGGCAGTAAAGCATCAGCGCGAGAGCGACTACCACTGAGAAGCTCCACCCCGAAACTACTCAGGCCTTGGGCAGCGTCACCCCCACTTGCCCCTGGTACTTGCCACCCCGGTCTTTGTAGCTGACTTCGCAGACATCATCGGGGTCGCTCTCAAAAAACAGCACTTGTGCGCAACCTTCGCCGGCGTAGATCTTGGCGGGCAGTGGTGTGGTGTTTGAAAATTCCAGCGTGACGTAACCTTCCCACTCAGGCTCAAACGGTGTCACGTTGACGATGATGCCGCAGCGAGCGTAGGTGCTTTTGCCCAGACAGATGGTGAGCACGTTGCGTGGGATGCGAAAGTATTCCAGCGTGCGGGCCAGCGCGAAGCTGTTGGGCGGAATGATGCAGACATCGTCATGGAAATCCACAAAACTTTTCTCGTCGAAGTTTTTGGGGTCTACCACGGTGCTGTGGATATTGGTAAACACCTTGAATTCGGGCGCACAGCGAATGTCATAGCCGTAGCTGCTGGTGCCGTAGCTGATGATCTTCTGACTGATGCCGTTCACATCACGGCTGCGAACCTGACCGGGCTCGAACGGTTCGATCATCCCGGTGGTTTGGGCCATGTGGCGGATCCATTTGTCGCTCTTGATGCTCATTGCAGTAGTCTTTCGGTTGGGGTTTTTTCGGACTGGCACCGATTGTAAATACTCAAAATATTAACCTGTAAGTTAATTTTTTTCTACAATACTGCAAATTTACGAAAATTATGAGTCGAAACGCATGTTAGACCCCTAATTATAGGCTACGTTAGCTATATATATTATAGCAATTTATCTCGGCATTATTCATTGAATCGCCATTGCTTGATGCAGGTCAAGGCCATTTGCAGCCAGCTCGCCTAGCCTTACCGTGTGCATACTGCCCAACCCACGTCCCCCGCTGGATTCGATCCAGCAGTTTCATCAGATCGCCACAGGCTCGGCCCGCTAAACCGGTTTGACGATCAAGAGGAGTGGGCTGTTTTCAGCCGTGCCTGCGATGGGCAGTCGGCCAACACCGAATCGCTTTGGGAATCCCAAGTCATCGTGCGCGGCATGCACTGCGCGGCGTGCTCATTGAAGCTGGAGCAAGCGCTGCTGGGCGTGCCCGGCGTGGTGTCTGCGCGCGTAAGCGCTGCCAGCGGGCGCGCCAGCGTCACATGGTCGCAGGCAGCAACGCGGCCGACCGCGTGGATGGCCGCGCCGCGTGTGCTGGGTTACGAGCTGTTGCCAGCGTCTGATGCGTTTGCCCGCGCCGATGGTGTGCAGGAAGCGCGCCTGGCGCTATGGCGCTGGCTGGTGGCCGGGTTTTGCATGATGCAGGTGATGATGTACGCGGTGCCGGGCTACTTCGCGCAACCCGGGGAGATCACACCTGACATTGAAAAGCTGCTGCGCTGGGCCTCATGGGTGCTCAGCCTGCCGGTGGTGCTGTTTTCATGCGGGCCGTTTTTTGGCAATGCATGGCGTGACTTGAGGCAACGCAGCATCAGCATGGATTTGCCCGTGGCGCTGGGCATCGCCGTGACCTTTGCTGTCAGCAGTGCCGCCACTTTTGACCCACAGGGGTGGTGGGGCAAAGAGGTGTATTTCGACTCTCTCACCATGTTCGTTTTCTTTCTGCTCACGGGGCGCTGGCTGGAGCAGCGCCTGCGCGCACGCACCGCGGGTTCTCTGGAGGCGCTGATGCAGCGCTTGCCAGACACGGTGGAGCGTTTGGGGCTCGATGGCAAATTCGTGCGGATTGCAGTGCGGCGCTTGAACGTGGGCGACGTGATCCGCGTGCTGCCGGGCGAAGCCTTTCCGGCAGACGGCACCGTGCTGGTGGGCGACACATTCGCCGACGAAGCATTGATGACAGGAGAATCTCGCCCCGTCGCGCGCGCAGCGGGCAGC
>JANOTE010000024.1:0-3208 GCA_031416195.1 Rhodoferax sp. | reverse complement strand
TAAAAGTTCGCGGTTCAGTTCGAGCGCTGGCATCTGATCAAACTGGATCCGGTCACCTATAGAGCCAGTTTTGGCTGATGTCAGCGCTGAGTTGACTCTTTGCACTCACAGTTTGAAGTGACTACGCGTGCATTATGCTATATTAAATATAGCTATATATGTATGTTTTACGTGGGCTAGAGGCATAAATCAATTACAAAAATCAACTTTTTGCTGTTTTTGGGTCAGATTTGGCAAAAATATACCACAAAAGTAGTAAGTACATTGTTGAGACTACGGCTTGATTGTTCAGTTGCCGATGGGTCGGCACTGGGTTCCCTGCCCCCTTGAATGCAGCGAGAAGCGCGCCATCTGAAAAGCCTGTTCCTCCACTGACTGCCCGCCTTGCCCATCATCCCCCTGTTTTTGATCTCCAGCCTGCTCCATGCGTGGGTGGGCTGGCGTATTGCGCCTGCGTTGGCCGGGTTTGCGGCGTTCCCGCAGGGTGGTGCGCTGTTTTGGGCACTGCTGGTGGCCAGTGCGTTGCTGATGCCGATGGGCTTGGTGGCGCGGCGGTTTGCAGGCGGCGCGTTGGCCTCGGCAATGACCTGGCTGGGGCTCATCTTCATGGGGTTGTTTTCGTCGCTGATGGTATTGACGTTGCTGCGCGATGCTTTGCTGGTGGTGCTCTGGAGTGCGGTGGGGCTGGGTTCTCTCGCGGGGTTGGATGCGGATCCGCTTCAGGCGCTGTTGTCTGCATTTCAAACCTCGAGCGCGGTTGCCGTGCCGATCTTGGGCCTAGGGGTGACGGCATGGGGCTTCTGGAACGCCCGGCGCACGGCGCGTGTGGTGCGGGTGGATGTGCCGATTGCGGGCTTGCCAGCCGCGCTGCATGGCTTCACGGTGGCGCAGATTTCAGACATCCACGTGGGGCCGACGATCAAGCACGCCTACCTTGCGCGCATCGTGGCGCGGGTGAACGCGCTGGGTGCGGACATGGTGGCCATCACCGGTGACCTGGTGGATGGCCGCGTGGCAGATTTGCAGCCCCATGTGCAGCCGTTGGCAACGCTGAAGTCAACGCACGGTACTTTTTTTGTGACCGGCAACCACGAGTATTACAGCGGCGCGCACGCCTGGATTGACGAGCTGCGCCGCCTCGGGCTCACGGTGCTGATGAATGAACATGTGGTGTTGAATCATGTCAAGCCCGGTCACGCGCCGGCTGGCATGGTGGTGGCTGGTGTTGCGGACTATGGCGCGCATCATTTTGACAAGGCGCATCGAAGCGACCCAGTAGCCGCGATGCGCGGCGCACCGGTGAATGCGACCCTGCGGATGCTGCTGGCGCACCAGCCGCGCAGCGCGCACGCGGCCAGCGATGCGGGGTTTCACTTGCAACTGTCTGGCCACACCCACGGCGGGCAGTTTTGGCCGTGGAATCACTTTGTGCAGTTTCAGCAGCCCTTCACGGCAGGCTTGAACAGGCTTAAAGAGCTGTGGGTTTACACCAACAGTGGCACTGGCTACTGGGGGCCGCCCAAGCGGTTTGGCGTGCCGTCGGAGATTACTCATTTACGATTGGTGTCCGCTTGAGCAGCAATGACGCAAAAAACGAAAGCACCAACATGACCTATTTAATTTTGGGGTTGATCCTCTTCCTAGGCGTGCATTCGCTGCGCATGGTGGGTGAGGGCTGGCGCACGCGCGTGCGTGCTAGTGCAGGCGAAGCAACCTTCAAGGGCGTGTACTCTGTGCTGTCGATTCTGGGCTTTGCGCTGATCGTGTGGGGCTTCGGTGTGGCCCGACAAACCCCGGTGCAACTGTGGAGCCCGCCGCTGGCGATGCGACACGTGGCGGCGCTGCTGACGTTGGTCTCCTTCATCCTACTGGCGGCAGCCTACGTGCCGGGCAACAGCATCAAGGCGCGTTTGCACCACCCGATGGTGCTGGGCGTGAAGGTGTGGGCCTTGGCGCATCTTTTGGCCAACGGCAATCTGGCGCATGGGGTGTTGTTTGGTTCGTTTTTAGTCTGGGCGATTTGGAATTTTGCCGCCTCGCGCCGCCGCGATCGGTTGACGGGTGTCACCTATCCACCGGGCAAAGGCAGTGCCACCGCGATCACCGTGGTCGTGGGCATCGCGGCCTGGTTGGCGTTTGCGCTCCTCTTGCACGGCTGGTTGATTGGGGTTCGCCCGTTTGGCTGAACCCCGCAGCCACGCATAATGCGGGCTCATTCAATTTCTGGAACTGGTATGCCCCGCCCCATCCTTGCGGAAACGCACATCCACCCCGCCATCCGCAACAAGATCAGCAACCTGCATGGCGACATCGTCAAAGAGGTGCAAGCGGCTGTGGCCGCCAACGCGGTGGTCATTGTGGGTATGGGCATCAATCCTGCACCCAAGAAGGCGCGCAAGCTGCTGGACGATGCCAACGTAGCGTACAAATATCTGGAATACGGCAACTATCTGAATACTTGGCGCAAACGCAATGCGCTGAAATTGTGGACCGGCTGGCCCACGTTCCCGATGGTGTTTGTCAAAGGCACCCTGGTGGGCGGTGCCTCTGACCTGGCAGCGTTGATGACCAACGGGGAGCTGAAAAAGCTGCTGGGCTGACGAGCGGCGAAATTAGCCCCGGCCGTGCCCGTGGCCTGTGCGCTTGCGCAGCTCGTCAAACACCTTTTTCTGTTCGGCGCTGAGCACGGCGTAAAACGCACCAACGTTCGCCTCGCGCTGTGCCCGCAGGTTTTTCATCCTGTCGCGGCGCTGGGCTTCTGGGAGCTTTTCCATCTCGGCGCGAAGTGCGGCGCGGTCATCAGGCTGCATCATGCTGGCGATGAAGGTGTTCCATGCGGGCTCTTGTGCAGCAGTCAGCTGCAGTTGCGCTTTCAATTCTGTCTGGCGTTTGACCCTCATTTCCTGACGTTTGGCCGGGTCGCGTTCATGCATCATGCCGTGGTGACCTTTGGTTTGTTCTGGCGCGGTTTGCGCGTAAGACGGCAAGCCCGCGCAAGCCATCAGGCTGAGCAGCACCAAGGGGCGGATCGAGGATTTGAGAATTGAAGTCATATGAGATTTCCTTTCAGGTTGGATCAGATGGGTACCCCCGGCAAACGGGTGCGCCGGGATGAAAAGAAGTTTGAGCGGTTTGCGTCAAGCGCAAGTGCGTGCAGGTGAAGCGCAGGTAAAGTTCGGTGGTGCTTTGGTTAACTTTTGGCTTTCGA
>JANOTE010000023.1:0-1791 GCA_031416195.1 Rhodoferax sp. | reverse complement strand
TTAGACACCCGCTCCGTGTTGGGACGGCGGGCCGCCCAGTCACTACCGTGGCGAACAACGTGGATATCTTTGGGAGTGCTCATGATGAGACTCCTTGAGTTAAGGTTTGAAGTTTACAAAATAGTCTATAAAATGTCAATTTGTAAACGTAAAACAAACCAACCGGAGAGCCACCATGATCGGAAACCGCCTGAAGCTGGCGCGCGAGGCAAGTGGCCTGTCGCTGCGTGCCATGGAAGACGCTATCCAGGGCAAGGTGTCCGCGCAGGCCATTGGCAAGTACGAAAACGACCAGATGATGCCGGGTTCGGACGTGTTGTTGGCACTGGCGCGTGCCCTCAGGGTGTCGCCTGAATACCTGTTGAGCAGTCGTGAGATTTCGCTGTTGGGGGTGGACTTTCGCAAGGAGCCTGCGGTGGGTGTGCGCGAAGAAAAGGCCGTGGAAGCGGTGGTGATTGACCATCTGGAGCGTTATCTGGAGGTTGAAGAGCTGCTGCCAGATGCGTTGCTGGATTGGGTTGCACCCAAAGCCAGGGACTTCGTCATTGGCGCAGTGGAAGACGCAGAGGCGGCGGCAGACAGCTTGCGCAAGTTATGGAAGATTGGCATTGACCCCATACCCGCCATGATTGAGCTGCTCGAGGACAACGGGGTAAAGGTGATTGCGCTTGATCTGCCGCAGGCGGTGTCTGGCTCCAAGGCGTTTGCCAAGCGCGATGGGCAGCATCCGGTCGCCGTGATTGTGGTGAACAAAAACCACAACGGTGAGCGGCAGCGCTTTACGCTGGCGCATGAGCTGGCGCATCTGGTGCTGCAACTACAGGGCGATTGGAGCGAGAAAGACGCAGAGAAGGCCGCAGACCGTTTTGCAGGGGCCTTTTTGGTTGCGCGCGAGATGCTGGTCAAGCGATTGGGCCGAGTGCGCACGGCACTGTCGTTGGGCGAGCTACTGGAGCTGAAAGCATTTTTCAGGGTCAGTGTGTCGATGCTGGCCATGCGTTGCAAGCAATTGGGCATCATTGGGCAAGCTGTGTTCAACCGTCTGTGGGGAACCATGGTGCGGATGAATTGGGTGGGCAAGACGGCTGTGGAGCCCCATCCGTTTGCGCCCGAAGTGCCCACGCGCATGGAGCGCCTGTGCCTGCGCGCGGTGGTGGAGGAGGCCATGTCAGGGGCCAAGGCGGGCGAGTTGCTTCAGATCAGTGTGCGGACGCTGGATGCACGTTTGTCGGCAGCGGGTGTGTGAGTCTGAAGAAGGTCTGGCCACGTGATTCTTCTGGTCTCCGACACATCGGTCTTGATTGACCTTGAGCGAGGCGACTTGCTTCCGTTGGCGTTCGCCACGGGCATACCGATGCTGGTGCCCGATTTGCTTTATGCCAATGAACTGGAGCCCTACAACGGTAACTATTACCGCTCCCTGGGCTTGAAAATAGTGAGTTTGCAGCCTGACGAAGTGAGCTTTGCGCAGCGAGTTAAAAACGAACGCAAGTTTTTAAGCCTGCCCGATTGTTTTGCGCTGTCATGTGCGCGGCGGCAAGATCACGTGCTGCTGACGGGTGACGGCGCACTACGGATTGCCGCCAAAGATTACGGTGTAGAGATGTATGGTTTGTTGTGGCTACTGGATGGCCTGGCTGAAGGTGGCGTAGCCACGTACTCCGCCCTTCATGAAGGGCTGACAAAGATATCACAGGGGCCGCGTTGCAGGCTGCCGAAGGCCGAGATTCAAAAGCGGTTGAAAGCATGGGAGGTAGGTTCGTCATGAACACATTGGCCGCATGTAGCGGT
>JANOTE010000022.1:0-1523 GCA_031416195.1 Rhodoferax sp. | reverse complement strand
AAACTCTTCCTGGGTCAGGATACCTTTGGATTTGAGCTCGCCAAGCTTCTCCAGCGTGGCCATCACGTCTTCGGCCTTCACACCCACAGCGGCCGCGGCAGGTGCTACAGCTCCTGCTGGCCCCGCAGCCGCACCACCCTGCAAGCCCGCCTGCAAGTTTTGCGCCAGCACCTGGCCCAGCGCCACACCTGCGCCCAAACTCATGGCATCACCCGCAACGCCGCTGCCACCGCCGCCGCCTTCGGCAAATTTGGGGATCGCCTGCGCGGTTTGGTACTGCATGAACTTGCCCATGTCGTTACCGACCATGCCCATGCCGATTTTCTGGTCGAGAATTTTTTGCAGCTCTTCGGGCAGCGAGACGTTTTGCACCGTCATGCCGTCCAGCTTCAGGCCGATTTTGGCGAACTCCGGCGCGAGTTGGGTGGTAAGTGCCTGCGCAAACATCAACTGGTTGGAGGCCAAGTCCAGAAACGGAATACCGCTGCTGGCAATCGCATTGCTGATGTTTTGCAACACCAAACCTCGCAGTTGGCCATCGATTTCAGTGGCGCCGTAGGACGCGCGCGTGCCCGAAATTTCGGTATGAAACAACTTCGGGTCGGCAACGCGGAAGTTGTAATTGCCAAAGGCACGCAGCCGCACCGCACCAAAGTCTTTGTCGCGAATGGTGATGGGCTGGGGCGTGCCCCACTTTTGATCTACCTGCTGGCGCGTGCTGAAAAAATACACCTCGCTCTTGAAAGGCGACTCAAACAGCTTGTCCCAGTTCTTCAAATAGGTGAGCACCGGCAGCGTTTGCGTGGTCAGCTTGTGGGTGCCCGGGCCAAACACGTCGGCGGCCTTGCCTTCGTTCACAAACAGCGCCATTTGCGACTCGCGCACGGTGAGAGATGCGCCGTTTTGAATCTCCATATCGGCCATCGGGAAGCGCCAGGCCAGCGTGCCGTCAGACTCTTCAGTCCACTGAATGATGTCAATAAACTGCTTCTTGATGAAATCCATCAGCGCCATGGCAAGCTCCTGTTAGTTGAGGTCGGAATTGATGATACCGCGCGCCCCCATCTTCAGGGGGTCGGTATTTTGTCGCTGCGCTCCCGCCGTCTCGGGTGTTCCTTGTGTCGGCCCATGGCATAAAACGCCTGGCACAAAACTGCGTGACCTTTTCCCGATAAATCTTTAATATCTCAGAACCCAATTGCAATGGCAGCCGACACATAGGACTCAATATGCAATCGATGCGGACGTGTTTCAAATTCAGCCGTGCCAAGTTGGCATCCTGCCTTTTTCTTCTGCTCGGCCATGGCTTGATGCTAGTCGTGCCCTTGCCCGCAGCGGCCGGCCCGGCCTACGCGGCTTGGGAGCGCGCAATCCGGGCGGAATGCCTGTCGTCAGGACGGGGCGGTGCAGACGAGCTTTCCCGCTGCGCGACCACCATGATGGAGCGCGCAGTTGCGCAAGGGCATCTCACACAGGCTCAGGTCGATGCATGCCGGGCCCAGGAGCAGGTGCGCCAGCAGGGC
>JANOTE010000021.1:0-8429 GCA_031416195.1 Rhodoferax sp. | reverse complement strand
AACGCCTGGGGTCTGCCGTATTCAGCTGCCATGACGGGAGCCAAACTGGTGTTTCCCGGGCCAGCGATGGACGGCAAGTCAATTTATGAGCTGATCGAGAGTGAAGAAGTGTCATTTGCCGCAGGCGTGCCCACTGTCTGGCAAATGATGTTGGGATACATGCAGGCTTTTGACCTGCGTTTCTCTACACTCAAACGCACTGTCATTGGCGGTTCGGCTTGCCCTCCAGCCATGATTACCGCTTTTAACGACAACTACGGTGTGGAAGTTCTGCACGCCTGGGGCATGACGGAGATGTCGCCCTTGGGCACGGTCTGCACGCTCAAAAATGCGCATTTGCCGCTGAATTCTGAGGACAAGATGAAAGTGAGGCTCAAGCAGGGCCGGGCGGTTTTTGGGGTGGACATGAAGATCGTCGATCCAGATGGCGCTGAGTTGGCGTGGGACGGAAAAACATCGGGCGATTTGCTGGTGAAGGGGCCATGGATCATTGACCAGTATTTCAAGCAGGAGGGCGGCTCGCCCCTGGTGGCCGGCGGTTGGTTCCCAACCGGCGATGTGGGCACCATCGACCCAGAAGGCTATCTGCAAATAACCGATCGCAGCAAAGACGTGATCAAGTCGGGCGGCGAATGGATCAGCTCGATCGACGTGGAAAACATCGCCATGGCGCACCCCGCAGTGGCCATGGCAGCCTGCATCGGCATGAGACACCCGAAGTGGGACGAGCGCCCGATCATTGCGGTGGTGAAAAAGCCGGGGGCAGAAGTCTCACGCGACGAATTGTTGAAGTTTTATGAGGGCAAGACTGCCAAGTTTCAAATCCCGGATGATGTGGTGTTTGTCGATGCGATCCCACTGGGGGCCACCGGCAAGATGCAAAAAATGAAGCTGCGTGAGTCATTTAAGGATTACAAACTCCCCTCGCTCTGACCCTTCAAGTTGTAAGGGATGTCAAGCGTTTCGAAGTCGCCTTGGAGATAGTGATAGGGTCAATCCCTAGCCGTTTCTCCTCTCAAAACCAGTACGCTCGGGGTATCTGTTGATCACTTTTTATAACTGGAGTTTTCTGATGAATCGTTCGCTTAAAAATGCCTCTGGATTTGCCTTGCGTGGTGTGGCTTCCGTGGCTCTGATGCTCGGTGCCGCTGGCGCCATCGCTCAAAGCGGCCAAACCGTCAAAATCGCGTTCATTGACCCGCTGTCGGGTCCATTTGCCAACGTCGGCCAAAACCAGCTTAAGAGCTGGCAATTTGTGGCCGAGCGCCTGAGCGGTGCTAAAAACCCGGCCGGCGTGAAGTTCGAGATCACCGGATTTGACAATAAAGGCTCGCCGCAAGAGAGTTTGAACTCGCTCAAAGCCGCCATCGACCAGGGCTTTCGCTACGTGACGCAAGGCAATGGCTCTGGCGCGGCATTGGCGATTTCTGATGCCGTCGCCAAGCACAACGAACGCAACCCCGGCAAAGAGATCGTCTACATCAATTACGCAGCAGTCGACCCAGCCCTCACCAACGAGAAGTGCGACTACTGGCATTTCCGTCTGGATGCAGACACCACCATGAAGATGGAGGCGCTCACCACGTTTATGAAGGATCAGCCGAAAGTCAAAAATGTTTACCTGCTGAACCAGAACTACTCGCACGGCCAGCAAGTCGCGCGCTACTTCAAGGAAGGCATTTCGAGCAAGCGCCCCGATGTGAAGATCGTTGGCGAAGACCTGCATCCGATTGGACAGGTGAAAGACTTCGCCCCCTACGTCGCCAAGATCAAACAATCCGGCGCTGACACCATCGTCACCGGCAACTGGGGCGCTGATTTGACGCTGCTGGTCAAAGCAATGAATGACGCGGGGCTGAAGCTGCCAATGTACACCTACTACGCCGGTGTGACGGGCACGCCCACCGCATTGGCTGCAGGTGGCGACAGTGAGGTGTATGTGATTGCCTACGGGCATTCCAACCACACCGGTGAGATCGGCGCGATGGCGGCCGACTTCAAGAAGAAGTTCAATGACGACTATTACACCTTCGCCACCTACAACGGCATTCAACTGCTGGGCGGTGCAATGGCAAAGGCCAAGTCGGTCGACCCGGTGAAAGTCGCCGCTGCGCTGGAAGGCTTGTCGGTCAAGAGCTTCGCGGGCGAAGTTCAGATGCGCAAGTCAGACCACCAGATGCAGCAGTCCATGTATGTCACCAAGTGGCAAAAGGTTGATGCCAAAAACGCCTACAGTGTCGAGAACACGGGCTACACCTTTGTGCCGATAAAGCAAATGGACCCGTACGTGTCCAGCACACCGACCAGCTGCCAGATGAAGCGGCCAGCGCAGGGTTAATATCTCAACCAGACCAGGTGGCAGGTTTGCTGCCTGGTTTTCATTTCACTGAGATAATTGAACCGAGAGCGCCATGGAGTTCTACACAATCTCGCTCTTGAACGGCATCAGCTACGGTTTGCTGCTGTTCATGTTAAGTTCCGGCCTGACGCTGATTTTTAGCATGATGGGTGTGTTGAATTTCGCGCACGCATCGTTCTACATGGTCGGTGCGTACTTTGCCTACACCATCACCTCCGTCATCGGGTTTTTGCCGGCAATCATCATCGCGCCGCTCTTGGTGGGCTTGCTGGGGGCCGCGTTCGAGCGCTACTGCCTGCGCCGGGTTCACAAGTTTGGGCACGTGCCTGAGCTGCTGATTACATTCGGCCTGAGCTACATCATTCTGGAGTTGGTGCAATTGGTCTGGGGTCGCAGTTCGGTGGATTACCGCGTGCCGGTCGCGCTGGATGGCCCGCTGTTCACATTGTTTGGCACCCAATTCCCTGTTTACCGCGCCTTCATGATGCTGGTAGCGCTGCTCATGCTGCTGGCCATCTGGCTGCTGCTCACGCGCACGCGCATCGGCTTGGTGATCCAGGCGGCGCTCACACATCCTGAAATCGTCGAAGCGCTGGGGCACAACGTACCGCGCGTGTTCATGCTGGTGTTTGGCGGTGGCTGCGCGCTTGCGGGGCTGGCGGGTGTGATTGGTGGCAACGCTTACGTGACTGAGCCGAGCATGGCGTTCTCCGTCGGCGGCGTAATTTTTGTGGTGGTGGTGGTGGGGGGCATGGGTTCGCTCGCGGGAGCGTTTTTAGCATCGTTGCTGATCGGAATTCTTCAAACTTTTGCGGTCGCGATTGATGCGTCGGTGCAGTCGGCGCTTCAGGCCGTGGGGGTTGCGTTGTCACCATCGACCTTCGGTTATGCGCTGTGGAAATTGAAGATCAGCCAGATCGCACCCATCTTGCCGTACCTGCTGCTGGTGTTGATTCTGATCTTCCGGCCCAAAGGCCTGTTGGGCAAAAGGGAGGGTTAATCGATGAATGCCATACCTTCAACTGCCGCTTCAAGCGCCATTCCTGTAACGATGCCCCGCACCTCCGGCCTTAACAAAGGCCGCGTTCTGGTGTGGGGATTGTTCACCGTGGTGTTGCTGGTGATGCCGTTGATTTTCACCAGCAGTTTGAGCCAGACCATGCTGAGCCAAATGGGCATCGGCATCATCGTATGCCTAAGCTACAACATGCTGCTGGGGCAGGGCGGCATGCTCAGTTTTGGTCACGCGGTGTATTCGGGCATGGGCTCGTTCCTGGCGATTCACACGCTGAACCTGATCACTGGTGGCTTGCCGTTGCCTGTCAGTCTGCTGCCCATCGTGGGCGGTCTGTCGGCCATGGTCGTTGCGATCATTCTCGGCTGGGTTACTACCAAAAAAGCGGCAACACCGTTCGCCATGATCACCATGGGCATTGGCGAGCTGGTGTGGGCCATGTCGCTGATGTTCCCTGAGTTTTTTGGTGGGGAGGGCGGTGTATCAGGCAACCGGGTAGCGGGTGCCAAAACACTCGGCATCACCTTCGGGCCGCAGATTCAGCTTTACTACCTGATCGCTATCTACACATTCGTATGCACTGCGCTGATGTACGCCTTCACCCGCACACCCTTGGGTCGCATGCTCAACGCAGTGCGCGACAACCCGGAGCGCGTCGAATTTGTGGGTTACGACACGCAAAAGGTACGCTATATCGCCTTCATTGTTGCGGCGTTTTTTGCCGGTATTTCCGGCGGGTTGGCAGCATTGAATTTTGAAATCGTGACATCGGAGGTGGTCAGCGGCTATCGCTCTGGCGCGTATTTGCTGTTTACCTTTCTGGGCGGTGCCACCTTTTTCTTTGGGCCGATCATTGGTGCCGTCCTGATGGTGTTGGCGTTTGTCCTGCTGTCGGAGTTCACCAAGGCCTGGCTTCTGTACCTGGGATTGATTTTTCTATTCATGGTGATGTATGCCCCCGGTGGCGTGGCCTCGTTGATCATGATGAACTTGCGAGTAGCTTCCTTTGGTCACGTCAAAAAGTTGCTGGGCAGTTACGTGGTGTTGACAGTTGCCGCGCTTTTGGCGCTGGTGGGTGCGGCTGCGATGATCGAGATGACGTACCACATTCAGCTCAATGCTGCGCTCGGCTCCGAGCTAACGTTTCTGGGCATTCATCTGGATTCCAAAGGCGTTGGTAGCTGGGTCGGATCTGCGGTGGCCATGTTGGTGGGGCTGGCGGTGTTCGAAGTCTGTCGCAGAAAATTCGCGAAGCAGTGGAGCACCATCCAGGAAGCCATTGAAATTGAAACTAAGCGCCGAGACGCAGCATGAACCAGCCATCGTCCACCTACGCGTTGGAGTTGAAAGACTTGCGAAAGAGCTTCGGCAAAGCTGACATCATTCGCGGCATAAGCCTGGCCATCCCGCCGGGCGAGCGGGTCGGCATCATCGGCCCCAACGGTGCGGGTAAATCGACGCTGTTCAATTTGATCAGCGGACGGTTTGAACCCACCAGCGGCGAAGTGTTGCTCAACGGTCAACGGCTCAATGGCAAACGGCCCTTTGAGATCAACCGCCTGGGTTTGAGCCGTAGTTTTCAGATTACCAATATCTTCCCCAAGCTCAGCGTGTTTGAAAATTTGCGCTGTGGTGTGCTTTGGAGCTTGGGCTACAAATACACGTTCTTGAAATTTCTTGCAGACCTGGATGATGCCAACCAGCGCGCCAGCGAACTCATGCAGATGGTGAATTTGGAGAAAAAACGCGACGTGCTGGCGATGAATCTTACCTACGCCGAGCAGCGCGCGCTGGAGATTGGCATCACCATCGCGGGCGGTGCCAGCGTGATCTTGCTGGACGAGCCCACAGCCGGCATGAGCAAGACGGAGACCAGCCGCTTTATCAAGCTAATCAAAGACGTGACGGTGGGTAAAACTCTGCTGACAGTTGAGCATGACATGGGCGTGGTGTTTGGCCTGGCCGACAAAATTGCCGTGGTGGTGTATGGCGAACTGCTCGCCTACGACACGCCCGAGGCGGTGCGCGCCAACGCGCGGGTGCAGGAGGCTTACCTTGGCTCGTCTGTGGCTGACGAGCAAGTTAGCTCACAAGCGGGTGGACACTGACCATGCTGACCATCGAAAAACTGAACGCCTTCTACGGCAAAAGCCATGTCCTGCACGACGTGAATTTGAACGTGAACGCGGGCGAGATTGTGGCCCTACTCGGGCGCAATGGCTCGGGCCGCTCCACGACCGCCAAGGCCATCATGGGTTTGGTCGACTGCCACGGTTCCATCGTCTGGAAAGACCAGCAAATTCAAGGTCGGCGCACGTTTGAAGTGGCGCACCTGGGGATTGGTTACGTCCCGGAAAACCGTGACATCTTTCCTACGTTGACGGTTGAACAGAATCTTTACTTAGGCCAAAAACACGCCCGCAAAACCGGTCGCTGGTCGCTCGAAGACATGTACCAGCTGTTTCCCCGCTTGAAGGAGCGCCAGCACACTGAGGCGGGCGTGATGTCCGGCGGCGAGCAGCAAATGCTGACACTGTGCCGCACCTTGATGGGCGACCCGGACCTGATCATCATCGACGAGCCGACTGAAGGCTTAGCCCCCAAAATCGTTGAGCTGGTGGCGCAGTACCTCAAGGAGCTGAAAAAGCGAGGGGTGTCGGTGTTGTTGATCGAACAGAAGCTTACCATTGCCATGGCCATTTCTGACCGCGCCTTGGTGATGGGCCACGGCAGCATTGTGTTTGACGGCACGCCGCAGACGCTGCGTGAAAACGCCGACATCCGCAAAGAGTGGCTTGAGGTGTAAGCTGCAAATTTTTGTCTGTCCCTGTTGCGACAAAATCAAGCGTTTTAGACAGTTGGCGGTATTGTGTAGCCACCACAATCGCGCTATCGGCAAACCCCAGCCCCTGCATTTTTAAAAATACATGGCCGTTTTATTTTCTAAAGGATGATTCCAATGACAGCTCAGTACCAAGTTCACGGCGACGTTGCCGTCATCACCATGGACAACCCGCCCGTGAACGGACTGGGGTACACAACCCGCTTGGGCATCACCGATGGGCTGACTAAAGCCAACGCCGACGCGTCGGTGAAATCGATTGTGCTGACCGGGTCAGGCAAAGCCTTCTCTGGCGGTGCGGACATCAAGGAATTCGGCTCGCCCAAGGCGCTGGCTGAGCCTAATTTGCTCAGCGTGATCATCATGCTGGAGAACTCGCCCAAACCGGTGATTGCAGCGATTCACACTGTCTGCATGGGCGGTGGCCTGGAGCTGGCGCTGGGTTGCCACTACCGCATCGCAGCACCGGGTTGCAGTGTTGCGCTGCCTGAAGTCAAGCTCGGGCTTATTCCAGGCGCGGGCGGTACGCAGCGCCTTCCTCGGGTTTTGGGCGTTGAGGTCGCGTTGAACATGATCGTGAGCGGCGAGCCGGTCAAGAGCGAAATGCTGGCGATGCTGCCGGGTCAAAAGCTGTTTGACAAGATGGCCAAGTCGCCCGAATCATTGGCGCAAGAGGCCTTGGCCTACGCGCGCTCGCTGGCCGATGCCCGTCCGCTGCCACTGGTGCGCAACCTGCCGTGCAAGCACCCCCAGGGCGATGCCTACTTCCAGTTTGCCCGCAATATGGTGAAGGGCATGTCGAAGAACTTCCCCGCACCGCTGAAGTGTGTTGATGCAGTCGAGGCCGCCACCAAACAGAAGTTTGAGGCGGGCATGACGACCGAGCGCGAAATCTTCACCGCCTTGATGTGGACACCTGAGAGCAAGGCGCTGCGCCATATTTTCCTGGCCGACCGCGCGGCATCCAAGGTCCCCGATGTGCCGGCAGACACGCCACAGCGCGAGATCAAGTCTGTCGCAGTCATTGGTGCGGGAACGATGGGCGGCGGGATTTCGATGAACTTCCTGAATGCGGGCGTGCCCGTGAAGATCTTGGAGATGAAGCAGGAAGCGCTGGACAAGGGCTTGGCCATCATCCGCAAAAACTACGAATCGCAAGTCACCAAAGGCAAGCTCAAGCAGGACAAATACGAGCAGCGCATGAGCCTGTTGTCCACCACTTTGAGTTATGACGACCTGAAAGACGCTGACATGGTGATTGAAGCCGTGTTTGAAGAGATGGGCGTGAAGGAAAAAGTCTTCAACGAGCTGGACCGTGTGATGAAGCCCGGGGCGATTTTGGCCTCGAACACCTCCACGCTGGACGTGAACAAAATCGCTTTGTTCACCAAGCGTCCGCAAGACGTGGTTGGCATGCATTTCTTCAGCCCTGCCAATGTGATGAAGTTGCTCGAAGTGGTGCGTGGCGAGAAAACCGGCAAAGATGTGCTGGCCACGGTGATGGCGGTAGCCAAGAAGATCAAAAAAACAGCCGTGGTTTCAGGCGTGTGCGATGGCTTCATCGGCAACCGCATGGTCGAGCAGTACGGTCGCCAAGGTGGCTTCCTTTTGGACGAAGGCTGCACGCCTGAGCAGGTCGACAAAGCCATCGAGAAATTTGGCTTTGCGATGGGCCCGTTCCGTATGGGCGACTTGGCGGGCAACGACATCGGCTGGGCCATTCGCAAGCGCCGCGTGGTCGAGAAGCCGGATATGAAATACAGCAAGACCGCCGATTTGCTGTGCGAAAAAGGCCGCTTCGGTCAAAAAGTCGGCATGGGTTGGTACGACTATGCGCCCGGCAAGCGCGACCCGATTCCCAATGCAGAAGTCGTCAAAATGATTGAAGACTACCGCGCTTCCCAAGGCATCAAGCCGCGCAAAGTGCCGGATGAAGAGATCGTGCAGCGTCTGGTTTATGCCCTGGTCAACGAAGCTGCGCGCATTCTCGAAGAAGGCATTGCTTCCAAAGCCAGCGACATCGACATGGTCTACCTGATGGGCTATGGCTTCCCGATTTATCGCGGTGGCCCGATGAATTACGCCGACCAGGTGGGTCTGTTCAACGTGGTTCAGAGCATGAAGCGCTTTGCCCAGAATCCGCTGGACGATGCCAAGTTCTGGGAGCCCGCGCCGCTGTTGGCCAAGCTGGCTGCCGAAGGAAAAACTTTCAA
>JANOTE010000020.1:0-5544 GCA_031416195.1 Rhodoferax sp. | reverse complement strand
CCTGGAGGCCGCGCCACCGCCCGCAAGTTGGCTTGAGGAGTGGTTCGCATTGATGCAGGCTGACCCCTGGGGCCTCTGGGATGAGTCTGCCGTAGTGTTGGCGGCCGGGCCAGCGCTGCAAGCCGCTTACAGCCAGCGGGCCGCGAAGGATTGGCAAACCTGGAGTGTGGAAAACCCCCGAGTGAACGAAGCAACGCCAACTGCCCAAGCCAAAGAGAAGTCAACGTCTCGAATCCTGGCCTACCGTCACTATGATCACGCGCGGGCCAAGCTGCGCACGCGTTATCTTGACGACCTGAAGCGCCAAGGGGATATGTCGGTTTTGCTGGAGGCCATGAAAAATAGCGTGCTTGGCGCGAGTGAGTACAGCCAGTTGATCGCACTTTTTGAAAGCTTGGGCAAGAAACAGGAAGCGTTGCTTTACGCAAGAACCGCCTGCCAGTTGCACCCAGAAGATTGGCGCTGCGAGACGGCCTTGCTGCGCTGCTACGAGCTCAACCGGATGTATTTGGAGGCGTTGGGTATCAGGCGCAAACAGCTTGAAAAGTCGCCAACGGTTGAAAACTACAAGGCAGCGTTGAAAACTGCAGAAGCTGCGAAGAAGGACTGCGCCAGCTACCGGGTGGAGTTGTTCACTTGGGCGCAAAGCGTTGAATTGCAGCCGAGGCAGGAGCCGTCTTGGAGACGCTCAATTGATAACCAGCCGAGTGCCCAGGGGGCTTCAACCCGCCACGTTTCCACGCGCGTAAACTGGCTATTAAGCGAAGAAAAGCTGGACGAGGCGCTGGCGTTGGTGCAGTCACCCAACGCGTGTTCTGCAGCATTGCTGCACACCATCGCCAAAAAACTGCCGCCAGCGCGTGATCTGGAAGCTGTCCCACTGCTGCTGCGGCTGTTTGAGATGACGATGCCTGGCGCGTCTTCGCCCTACGACGAGGTGCTGCGTTTGGTTGCCGGGACGGCGCCGCGCATCAAGCAGCCCGAGCGCAGTCACTGGCTTGCCATGCTGCGGGCTGAATACAAGGCCAAACGCAATTTCATCAAGGGTTTGGATGGGCTGAAGATTCCGGCATAATTCGATCATACACATCAAAGGTGTATAGAAAGCGTCAATGCCATGCCCACCCGAACCAACATTGTTTTAGACGACGAGCTTATCGCGCAGGCGATGGTGCGCGCAGGTGTTACGACCAAAAAAGCGGCGGTGGAGGCGGCGCTGAAGGCGTATGTGCGTGAGCCGGACTACTCGGGGTTTCTTGCTCTCGAAGGAAGTAATGTACTTGCCGATGACTATGATCCTGATGAAAGTTATGCCCAAAATCCGCCAGCAAAGGTGTTGAAACACGTCAGCGCAAAGCGTCCGGCCAAAGGCACGAGTAGCAAGCGAACCAGGCGAGCGATTCCTGCATGATTGTTGATACGTCGGCAATTGTTGAGTATCTGCGGGCTACGGGCTCCTCCATTCACCTACGCCTTTCACGCGCCGTGCGCTCCAAGGAAGAGTTCTGGATACCGTCTATCGTTGTGCAAGAGGTTTTGCAAGGGGCTCGCAGCACCAGCCATTTCATGCTTTTGCAACGTCAAATACATCAACTCCCCGTTTTTGAACCCGAAGATTACCAAGCCCTGCATCGCCAGGCGGCTCTCTTGTACGCTCAATGCCGCTGGCGCGGAATAACCGTCAGAAACCCGATCGACTGTGTTGTTGCTGCCTGTGCATTGGAGGCTGACAGGGTGCTTCTCGCACGTGATCGCGACTTCTCAGAGATCGCGAAAGTTGAACCCAGGCTGAAACTTTTCTCATGACCAACCACTTGCACGCCGCCATGCACACCTCCACCCTCACCTCATTGCCTCTATTGGCCCGAGGCAAAGTCCGCGATAACTATGCCGTGGGCACTGATCGCATCTTGATGGTCGCCAGTGACCGCTTGAGCGCGTTTGACGTGATCATGGGCGAGCCGATTCCGGGCAAGGGCGCGCTGCTCACGCAGATGGCGCTGTTCTGGTTTGACAAGCTGGGCCCCAAGGGCTTGCACATCTGCCCGATTCACCTCACGGGTGACGCGCCTGAAAGCGTGGTAACCGCGCTTGAGCTGCCGCAAATCACGGGCCGCTCGATGCTCGTCAAACGCCTCAAGCCGCTGCCAGTTGAAGCAGTGGTGCGCGGCTATTTGGCGGGCAGTGGCTGGAAGGAGTACCAAGAGAATCAAGCGGTGTGCGGTGTGAAGCTGCCCGCCGGGTTGAAGAATGCCTCCAAGCTGCCGCAGCCGATCTACACCCCCGCAGCCAAAGCGGCGGTGGGTGAGCATGATGAGAACATCACGTTTGAGCAAACTGTCGCGATGATTGGACTGGACTTGGCCACGCGCATTCGTGACATCAGCATCCGGCTGTACGTTGCTGCCAGCGAATTCGCGCTGACCAAGGGCGTGATCATTGCCGACACAAAGTTTGAGTTTGGCCTGGATGCTGATGGCACTTTGACCTTGATGGATGAAGTGCTCACGCCCGATTCATCGCGCTTCTGGCCCGCCGAGAGTTATCAAGAAGGCATCAACCCGCCCAGTTACGACAAGCAGTTCGTACGCGACTGGCTGGAGCAGGTTCAAATCAACGGCAAGCCTTGGAACAAAACCCCGCCCGCTCCGCGCGTGCCCGATGAGGTGATTACCAAGACTGCTGCGAAGTACCAAGAGGCATTGCACCGACTTACCGGCCAGATGATGCCCTTAGGTTCAACTCAACACCACGCTGCTTAACCGCCTGCGGTAGGTCGCAACCGTTGGATCCACCGGGGGAATTTGCCCGTCGGCCACTTTCACTTTGGGCGGCTCGATGATGTCCAGAATCGCGATGAAAGTCTTGCGGGCCAGCTCTTCGCTCCAGGCTTTGTCGCGCATCAAAATCTCCAGCAGCTCGTCCATGGCGGACGTCCACTGCGCTTGCGCCATCAGCACCTGGGCTTTGGCGAAACGGCTGTCGAAATCGCGTTTGTTGGTGGCGATTTTGGCATCCAGCACGGCCACAGCTTCGACGGAATCAGCGCGATCTACCTTGAAATCGATAGCGTTCATCCAGCGTTGCAAAGCGTCGAACTTGCGCACCAGCGTGGTTTTGGCGATGACGGGGGCGAAGGCAACTTTGGCGTTGTCAATCTCGCCCGCATTCAGCAACAGCTTGATGTAGTCAAAACGCGCGTCCTCGTCGTCGGGCGTTTGCAGCACGGCTTGATGCAGCGCTTCGCGCATCGCGGCAGGATCATCGGCGGCGGGTGCGTCAGACACTTCAACGGAGGTCACTTCGGCTTCGAGCACATCGGCCCCAGATGCCGATGCAGGCACATGCTTGTCCAAAAACGCCTTGACTTTGCTCTCAGGCAGCGCACCTGTGAAGCCATCCACCGGCTCGCCGTTCACCAGAAGCACGCAGGTGGGGATGCTGCGAATGCCAAAGGCCTGACTAAGCGCCTGCTCTTGGTCAGAGTCGATTTTGACCAGCTTGAAGCGGCCTGCGTAATCGGCCTCGATCTTCTCCAGCAAAGGGCCAATCACTTTGCACGGGCCGCACCACGGTGCCCAAAAATCGACTAAAACGGGGACTTGGCTGGAGGCTTGGATGACTTCGGTATCGAAGGTTTCGGCGGTGACATTGATCATTGGGAGTGGCTTAAGGTGAAAAAGTAAAATTAAAGATTTGCGGGACAGATCGCCGCCACACGCAATGGGCAAGCTCTGGCCTCAACATTATGAAAACAATTCAAACCAGCATTCAGGTCGGTGTAGTCATGGGCTCTCGTTCCGACTGGGACACGATGCAGCATGCTGTGCAGATTCTCCAACACTTTGGCATCTCGCATGAAGCCAAGGTGGTGTCAGCGCACCGCATGCCAGACGATATGTTTGAGTATGCAGCAACGGCAGCGGCTCGCGGCTTGGTCGCCATCATCGCAGGCGCAGGCGGCGCGGCGCATCTGCCGGGCATGCTGGCAGCCAAAACCACCGTACCGGTGCTGGGCGTGCCCGTCGCCAGCAAACACCTGAACGGCGTGGACTCTCTGCACAGCATTGTGCAGATGCCCAAAGGCATTCCGGTGGCAACGTTTGCGATTGGCGACGCTGGCGCGGCCAACGCGGCGTTGTTTGCGGTGGCGATGTTGGCCCTGCACGACGCGGCGCTGCTGGCCAAATTAAACGACTACCGAGCGACCCAAACCCAAACCGCGCGCGAGATGCTTGTGCCGCCTGTGCTGTGAAAAAATCAATCGCGAAAAAAGTTGAAGCGCGTTTGCTTCCCGGTGCAGTGATCAACGGAGTGCCTGCAACGTTGGGCGTGATGGGTGGCGGCCAGCTCGCACGCATGTTCGTGCTTGCCGCGCAGGCGCTGGGCTTTCACACGGCGGTGCTTGACCCGGATGCAGACGGCCCCGCAGGCTCAGTGAGCCACCATCACATTCAGACCGATTACCTCGACGACGCAGGCTTGGCGCAGTTGGCCCAATGCAGCCACGCCATCACCACCGAGTTTGAAAACGTGCCCGCCGCCGCGCTGGAAAAGCTGGCGGAATCGCGTCCAGTCGCGCCAGGTGCCGACGCGGTGCGAATTGCGCAGGATCGAGTCGCAGAAAAGGCGCATTTTGAGCGCTGTGGTGTGCCTTGCGCGCCGTATGCGGTGATTGAAACAGCCGATCAATTGCAGACCGTGCCCGCCAACTTGCTTCCGGGAATTTTGAAAACATCGCGTATGGGCTACGACGGCAAGGGCCAGATTCGCGTGAAAAATCGGGTTGAACTGGCCAAGGCCTGGGCCACGCTGAACGGTGTGCCATGTGTGCTGGAGAAAAAGCTCGCACTGCATGCCGAATGCTCGGTCATCGTCGCACGCGGGCGGGATGGTAAAATAGTTAACCTCCCGGTTAATTTAAACACCCATATTGACGGAATTCTGGCAAAAACCGAGATTTTTAAATCAAATACGCCTATAGCTCTCGAAAAACGTGCAGTATCAGCTACTAAATCAATAGCTATTGAGCTGGGCTATGTGGGTGTGCTGTGTGTCGAGTTTTTCATCGTGAAGAACCAGCACGACAAGCTGCAATTGATCGACAACGAGATCGCCCCGCGCCCGCACAACAGCGGCCACCACAGCATCAACAGTTGTGACATCTCGCAGTTTGAGCTGCAAGTGCGCACGCTGGCGGGCCTGCCTCTCGCCCAACCGCGCCAGCACAGCCCGGCCATCATGCTCAACCTGCTGGGCGATTTGTGGCTGAATAATTGGGGGCAGATCCCCATTAAATCCGCCGCCAATAAATTGGCGAAAAAAGAATTGGAATCTGACCCCAATTATTCGGCGCCTTGGGGCAAAGTGCTGGCGCTGCCGGGCACTCACTTGCACCTGTACGGCAAGACGCAGGCGCGGCGCGGCCGCAAGATGGGGCACTTGAACATCACTGGCAAAACAATTGCTGAGGTGCGTGCCACAGCCAGCCAGGCCGCCAAATTGCTGGGGATCACGCTTTGATTTTGCCGGGACGTGCTGCTG
>JANOTE010000019.1:0-8696 GCA_031416195.1 Rhodoferax sp. | reverse complement strand
AATCTGGCCCGCTAAATCAGCCAAGTCGCTGGCCTCAAGCCCGAGCCGACTTCCGCGCACGCGGCGCAACCTTTGCACTCACCAACTTCAGCTTGGACTTCGCCGGTGCCTTAGCCGCGACAACCACCTTCGCCACAGCAGCAGGCGTAGCCGCAGGCGCTGCGACAACCTCCCCTTTTGCCGCATGCTCCTGCGCCGCCACCAGCCGCTTCTGGTGCTCGGCCAGGATGTAGTCGCCCAGGTCGGTGATGTCGGGCACGGCGCGCCGGCAGGCGATCAGGCCGTAGTCCAAGCGGCCCGCGTAGCTTTGCACGGTGACGTTCAGCGCCATGCTGTGCACGATGATAGACACCGGGTAATAGCTTGCAACTCGGGCACCGGCAAAGTAAAGCGGCACGGGGCTACCGGGCACGTTGGAGATGACCAGGTTGGCGATGGGCGGCAGCACGGTCAGGATGCCTGAGCGCGACGCAATTGCGGCCACGCCCGACATCAACCACGGCGCGGCCAACAACGGAAAGTCGGTGGGGATCGCGGTTTTGACGCGGCTCATCATCGCCTTGTTGATCTCGGAGGCTTGGTGGATGGCTTTGAGGCGCTCGACCGGGTCGGCAATGTCGGAGGCGAGCGTCATCGTCGTCATGCTGACCTGGTTGTTGGCCGATGCATCGCCCGCTGTGCGCAGGCTCACGGGCACGGCTGCGAGCAGCGGTTTGGCGGGCATGTTGTTGTGCTCTTTGAGGTAGCGGCGCAGCGCACCGGCCGTGGTGCACAACACCACATCATTGAGCGATCCACCCAGGGTTTTGCGGATGAATTTAGTCTCGGCCAGCGGGATGGTGCGACCTGCAAAGCTGCGCTGGTTGGTGACGGATACGTTGAACACTGTGCGCGGCCCAAACAGCTTCACGCCGCTGGATGCACTCCAGTTTCGCTTGCCGTGCTCATCTTTTTGCGGCACTACCGTGTCGCGCAAGGCGCGCAGCATAGCGGGTGCGGTTTGGACGAGCTTCACAAGCTGGTGACCGGTGTTGCGCAGTGCCGCACCGCCCAGCTCGGCAAAGCCCAACTGGTATTGATGTCGGCGCACGCGCGCTCGTGGCGGCTTGACCACGCGGCCGGTGGCCTCCAGGTCAAAAAGCGCTTGCGCCACGGCGACGCCGGCCTGGCCGTCCATGCCCGCGTGATGCGCTTTGGTGTACAGCGCAACTTGCCCGCTTTTGAGGCCGTCAATGATGAAGAACTCCCACAGCGGTCGGCTTCGATCCAGCAGGCTCGAATGCAGGCGCGCGACGTACTGCTGCAACTGGCGGTTGCTGCCCGGCTTGGGCAAGGTGATGTGGCGCACGTGGTGTTCAATGTCGATGTCTTCATCTTCCACCCACACCGGGTTGGAGAGGTCAAACGGAATCAGCGCCAGTTTGCGGGTGAACAAATCGGCCAGATGCATGCGCTCGGCCACGCGCTGCTTGGCGGCTTCGTAAAAATCGTCGCTGTCGAAGCCAACAGGTAAATCCAACACGCACAGTGAGCCGATATGCATCGGCATTTCAGGCGATTCGAGGTGCAGAAACGTGGCGTCAAGGCCGCTTAGGTGGTTCATGGAGACTCCTGAAAATTCTGTTGGGGCCGATGTGGACGCGTGGATGTATTTTCTTTCAGCTGCACCACAAACCCTGGCAAGCATGCGACACCGCGCGCAGCGTGGGCCTATGGATTACGCTGAAGCCTCGCAAAAAAACCGATCGGGTCAGCCGCGCAGCGCCCTGGCAGTTTTGGCCCACCAGGCTTTCGCAAGAGATTTGGCACGTTTTACCGCCTGCCACGGCTCAGAGGCGCGAATCTGCGCCATCAGCGAATCTTTCCACGTCTTCCAGCGCGGATACCACTTGGCGAACATCTCAAACCGCATCAACGCTGGCTGTGTCAACTGAAACAGCCTCGCCACAATTGCCGTGCCGAGCACCTTGGCCCCCAGCAGCAGCGTGATACCCAGCGCCTTTTGCGAATGGGCAAAAAGAAACAGCGCCAGCAGCTTGATGGGCAGCAGTAACGCCCAGGGCACGACAAAAATCAGCAAGGCACCCCAGCGCGGCAGCCGGGTGATCAACGCCTCCAGCTGCGCCCACATGGGCAGGCGTGCCAAGCGAGCAAATAGGCGTGCCAGCGGATCCCAGCCCCATTCTTCAAAGAGCAGCACCAGCGCCAGCACGCCGAATGTGAGTGCGCGCAGGAATCGTTTGAGGATGTGCATGAGGGTTGGGTATGCAGTGGATTATACTTTAATACTTATAGCAATAGATTCATTAAGTACGTGGGTTAGTGCGCTGTGGGGTTAAAAATTTACCGAAAATCATCAATTGTGACGGGTAATAAACCCATTTTGGGTATATTGACATCGTCACTGTGCCGTCGCCCTCCAGCGCCAGCCGAGCAAGCTCAAGGCCAGCGCGGCGTGAATCGCAGCGGCGATGAATGAGAGCTTGCTTTTCGCCATCAGCGGCTGAACCAGGCCCAGCAGCGCATCACTGCCAGTCGCGGCAACAAGCCAAGGCAGCACGCCGTACAACGCCAACATCAACAGCAAAAACGCAGCAACGGCGCGCTTGTTTTTAACGGCAAACGCGAAGAACAGCGCCAGCGCGCAGTCGCGCACCATCAGCAGCACAAAGGTGATGGGATACAGCATGATCTGCTCGGCGGCGGGCCAAGGCGTGGCGTTGGGCTGGCTGAGCGACACCGAGGCGATCAGCGCGAAGGGCACTGCTAAGAGCAGTGTGGTAGGCCAGCGCGGCAGTTGCAGCAGCGCTGCGCGCCATTGGCCACCGCCCAGGCGTGTCACCACCCGTTGCCACAGCGGGCGGGGCTGTGGCTCGGTCAGCAGGGCGAAAAACGTCAACGCGGCGCACGTGACCAACCCCACTGCGCCGAACGTTGCTGTGGCGTGCGTGGGTGCGAAGCCACTCACATAGACAGTGATCAATATTGCCAACGCGGGCCAGCCCCACGGCAACTGCCGCACCGCCAGCACCTCGGCCATTGACCGCCACGCGGCCACCAGCGCGCAGGCTGTGAACAGCGCCATCGACACCAGGCCGAAGTTGAAATTGTTGAACGGCTGGCCCCACCACGTCACGCTCAGTTCACGGCTGATGCCGATCAGCGGCGTGACTCCCCAAAACAGAAGAGCGACCAGCGCCCACACACTCCCACGCCGCGAAGTGGTGCTACCCGATTTGACCAACTGCAGATTCACCGCCACCAACAGTGCCTGCAAAAACAGGCCAAACAGAACGGCCGAGAAAACCGTCTGCACCACCTTGTCGCCCAGTCCGTTCCCTTTCCCGCTCATCAACGCAGCGGGTACCGCTATCAATAGACACAGCGCGCCGCCATACCAGCCGTAGGCGCTGGCACCGCCGAGCTTGCCCCAGGTCATCGCCCATGGCTGCATGGCGCTCATGCGTTGTTGATCCCAGGTACGGTCGCTCACCTCTTCCATCACACTGGTGCCCGCAGCAAGCGTGCCCATGCCCCACACGAGCACGGCGAACAAGGCTGAGCCGGTGATCGCCAGCACCGATGCCGCATTGTCCTTGCCCGTCAAATAGGCTGCTGCAAAACAGGCCAGCAGCAGCATAGGCAATAGAGCCAAGCGAGTGCTGGAGAAGCCCAGCCAGAGTTGTCGGCGAAATTCGGGGTTCATGCGCAGGCTCCATTGCGGCTGGCTGTAGTTCGTTCAGCAGCGAGCGATTTCAAATACGACTGCTGCAGGTTTTCCGTGATCGGCGCAATCACCGTCAACCGATGGCCCGCCGCCACGCACGCGCTGACCAACGCTGCTTGCGCAGACGCATCACCGCGCAAACCGATTTCCAGCGCGTTACCGTCGACGCGACGCAGGCTCACGTTCAATTGGTTGGCAAGCCACGATGTCACCGACTCTGCACTGTGGGCAAACTCCAGCCGCAGCAGACGCTCTGCGATCACGCCCGCAGCGGCAGGCACCGCATGGCCCAGCGCACGGTGTTCCAGCACCCGCCCCTGGTTCAACGCCAGCATGTGGGTGGAATATTCGTCCAGCTCGGCCAGGATATGGCTGGAGACCAAGAGCGTCATGCCCTGCGCCTGCAGCGCCTTGAATACCCCGGCCAACGCCCCGCGCGCCTCGGGGTCCAGCCCACTGGCGGGCTCGTCCAGCAGCAGCACTTGCGGCGAGTGGATGATGGCCTGCCCGATTGCCAGGCGCTGGCGCTGCCCGCGCGAGAGCGTGCTGGCCAGGTTTTGCAACTTGTCGCCCAAGCCCATGCGCTTGGCGGTGGCCGTCACGGCCTGGGGCACTGCACTGGCCGCCAACCCTTGCGAGCGGGCCGCATACTCCAGCCCTTGCGCCACCGTCAAATCGCTGTACAGCCCAAAACTGTCAGACAAATAGCCGATCAGCGCATGCACCTCCCGTGGTGACTCAAACACATCCAGCCCCGTCACCCGCACCGTGCCCGACAGTGGCGTGTCCAGCGCCGCAATGCAGCGCAAAAGTGTCGTCTTACCCGCGCCATTGGGCCCCACCAGTGCCGTCACCGTGCCCGGTTCAATGCGGAGGCTCACTCGCTCCAGCGCGCGAAAGCCGGGGTAATCAAATGTGAGACCAATGACTTCGATGATGGGGGTGTTCAAACGGGGTTCCTTGTGACTGCGCGCCGGTGTTGCAGGATATTGTCGGGGAACTTCTGGTTGTGATCTGTGCCGCGCAGCGACAAACACCGTCGCATAATGGAGATTCGATTTACCCCACTGGAGACCGCCATGGGACATGCCGAACAGAAAGCGGCTGATCAAGTCAGAGCCGAAAATTATTGTAAAAATTAACCTACGAGTTAATAAATTCTGATTTCTGACCAAAATTGACCAAATTGTGAATTAAATAGTATTTTATCCCTCGTATATATTACACAGTAAGCTATTACTAATATAGCATCCCAAAGGTTGTTGGAAGAATCCCCCCCGTCGACGGGCTGCAAACTATTCGGCGCGAACGGCTTTGCGGGTCAGTCCTGATTTTCCGCGTCAACCCTCAAAGCCAGTCTGCCGCCAGGCCTCAAACACCGTCACCGCCACCGCGTTGGACAGGTTCAGGCTGCGCTGACCTGGCTGCATCGGCAGCTTCAAGCATTGCGATGGTGAAAACGCGGCACGAACTTCGTCGCTCAAGCCTTTGGTTTCCGAGCCAAACACCAGCCAGTCGCCAGCCTTAAATCGCGTCTCAAACACATTGCCTGTTCCGCGCGTGGTCAGTGCAAACATACGCTCGGGCGAAGGGTTTTGCGTCGCCAGAAAAGCCGGCCAGTTGGCGTGGCGGGTCACTTGCGCGTACTCGTGGTAATCCAGCCCAGCGCGGCGCATCTGACGGTCTTCCATCGAGAAGCCCAGCGGTTCGATCAAATGCAGCTTGCACCCGGTGTTGGCCGCCAGGCGAATCACATTGCCAGTGTTGGGGGGGATTTCGGGCTCGACCAGGACGATGTTGAACATGGGGAATAGGCGTTTTGTGTCAATCAACTTCAGTACGGGCAAAAACCAAACCAGCGACGTGGGCTGCGCCTGCGGCTTTCAGCACACTGGCTGCGCCATGCAGTGTCGCACCGGTGGTCATCACATCGTCAATCAGCACAATGCGTTTGCCGCGCACTTTGGGCGCCAGCTGTGGCTCCACCGCGAAGGCATCGGCCATGGCGCGCAGGCGATCCTCTCGATCCAGCAGGCTTAGCGCGGTAGTGTCTTTGATACGAAGCAGAACGGCGGAATCCAGCTTCTCGATCCGCAGCGCCTGGGCCAGAACCAAGGCCTGGTTGTAGCCCCGGGTGCGAAGCCGGGCGGTGGACAGAGGCATGGGTAGCACCAAGTCCGAGGCAGCCAGTAGAGGCTGAACATCAGCGTTGGCCTGCATGATCTGGGCGATCTGTGTTGCCCAGGCGGGGCGGCTGCTGAATTTGAACAGGCTCACCAGGCCTGCCCAGGGGTACTCATAGGAAACGGCTGCGACGCAGGCATCCAGCGAGCTTGGCTGGGTGACACAAATGCCGCAACGCAGTACGCCGCTGGGCACCCGCAATGCGCACGTTTGGCAGCGCGAGTGGGGATGCGAAAAACGGCTGATGCAATCTGTGCAAACCGGCTCGCTTGGCCAGGCATGGCAGACCTCGCATTGGCTGGGAATGGGGGTTGATATCCGGTGAAACAACGCGCTGAACATCGGGTCAATATACTCGCCCGAATGCCTTTGCCGAACCATGCCGACCTCCCGCCCACCGACGATTGATCCGGTCGCCGCCCGGCGCTGGGATCAGTCCCCGAGTGAAACATCGCCCTGGCTGCATGAGGAGGTGGCGCGGCGAATGCAAGAGCGGCTTGACTGGATCAAGCTGCAGCCTGCGAAATGGGCGCACTGGTCGCCTGCGCGCGGGGGTCTGGCCGCGCATGAGCTGATAACCCGGCGCTACCCGGGTGCTGGCTGTTACGTGATGGAGCCTTCTGCCAAGCAGGTGCAGGTAACCCGAGTGGCACTGAAAAAACCTTGGTGGAAGGCCGCTCATTGGGCAAGGCCTGCGACGCATTTTGAAGCCCCAGAGACTCAGAGTGTGCAAATGCTGTGGGCCAATATGGCTTTGCACATGGCGGCTGATCCGCAGCAGTTGATCAACACCTGGCATCAAGCACTGGAAGTGGAGGGTTTTTTGATGTTTTCTTGCTTGGGCCCCGACAGTCTGCGGGAAATCCGCACGGTTTACCAGCGCCTGGGCTGGCCCGCGCCCTCGCACGAGTTCACCGACATGCATGATTGGGGCGACATGCTGGTGGCTGCCGGTTTTGCCGAGCCCGTGCTGGACATGGAGCGCATCGTGCTGACGTTTGCCACGCCACAGCGCCTGCTTGCAGAGCTGCGCACGTTGGGGCGTAACCTTCATCGGGCGCGCTTCCCGGCTCTGCGTGGACGCGCCTGGTATCAAAAATTGCAGCACGAACTTCTTGCAGAGCTTTCCAAGTCGCCGCATGAGGCTTCAAATGACGAGCCCCTTCGCCTCACTTTCGAGGTGATTTACGCCCATGCCCTCAAACCGAAGCGAAAACTCTCCGTGCGAGCCGAGACCACGCTCTCGCTGGACGAAATGCGCCGGCAACTTAAACGAACGTGACGGCGCTGCGCAGTGCGGCGGTGAGCGCAGCGCCTGGCAGGCAGGCAGTATTTGCCCATCGCACCATCAGGGTGAACCGCTGCGCTGGGGTCAAAATGGCCGAACGCCTCGGCTACAATCCGGCGCAGGAGACTAAGGGCATTTCCCCGATTCGCTGTCGCTGGTCACAATTTCTAAAGCGCCCTGGGCGCTGGTGAGTCGTAGGCGCGGTATGGCTAAGGCAACTCGTTTGACAAATTTGGTTTTCCGCTTCGCAACGGTGCACGGCCAAAACATCCAATGGTTTTTGCGGCGTAACTGTTCCATCTCGCCAAGCCAGTTGGTTTTGGTGTACTTGTCGCTGTGCATTGTCTCTTTGGGAATTGGCACGGCGTTTTGGTTCCATGGGGCCAGCTTTGTGCTGACGTTTGCGGGTGCTGAATTGGCCATGGTGGGCGCGGCTTTTCTGCTTTACGCGCGCCACGCCAGCGACGGTGAGCGAATTCTTCTGGCAGGGCCGCAGTTGGTGGTAGAGCTTGAAAACGGCGGCAAAATGCAACGCGCCGAGTTTCGCCGGGAGTGGGTACGGGTGGAGCCGCATTCAGGCGACGGGTCGTTGATCGAACTGTCTGCGCACGGGCGCTCCATCAATGTGGGGCGGTTTGTCCGGCCCGAGCTGCGGCCGGTTTTGGCCAAAGAGATCAGAATGGCGTTGCGCGCGGTTTAGCGGAGCCTTTGACGCAGCGTAATTTGTTGGAAACCAAGTTTTAAGGCAATGAAGAAGTGAACACGATGAAGAGCATTTTCAACGCACTGCCCAAGTTTGTGGCAAGACCTTTGCTGGCCCTGGGCGCTGCGGCGGCCACGGCTGCCCACGCAGTGAACGACCTGCCCGGTGGCCCCGGCGTGAATCAGCTCAACCTGCACCCCGCCGTCACCAAGATTGCGCAAGAGCAGGCCTGGCTGCACTGGTTCATGTTGATCGTTTGCTCGGTGATTTTCGTGGCGGTGTTCGCCGTCATGTTCTATTCGATCTGGAAGCACCGCAAGTCCAAAGGCTATAAAGCCGCCAACTTTCATGAATCAGTCACCGTGGAAATCATCTGGACCATCGTTCCCTTCGTGATCGTGATCCTGATGGCTCTGCCTGCCACCAAAGTGATTGTGGCGATGAAAGACACCACCAACGCTGACCTCACCATCAAGGCCACGGGTCACCAATGGAAGTGGGGCTACGACTACATCAAGGGTGAAGGCGAGGGCATCGGTTTCATCTCGCAGTTGGACTCGACACACCGCGAAATGTCGAACAACGGCGGCCCCAAACCCGGCCAGGTGGTCGACAACTACCTGCTCAAAGTCGATAACCCGCTGGTCGTGCCTGTGGACAAAAAAGTTCGTGTGATCGTCACCGCTGTCGATGTGATTCATGCCTTCATGGTGCCCTCATTCGGCATCAAGCAGGATGCAATCCCAGGCTTCGTGCGCGACACCTGGTTTCGCGCGGAAAAAATCGGCGACTAC
>JANOTE010000018.1:0-1959 GCA_031416195.1 Rhodoferax sp. | reverse complement strand
TCGACCTTGAGCGAATACGCAATGATGTTGCTGCGGCAGTGCGGGGCAGGGCGCAATCGCACCACTTGCGGCCCCAGGTTGACCAAGCGGTCGTAGCTGTAGTGGGTGACGTGGTTCAGGGCGGCGTGTATGGACATAGCTGGATGTTAGCCCATGCCGCCATAAAACAAGGGCCGAAGTGGCCCTTGTTTCCTCTGTCATGAAGTTTGCCCGGCGACAAGCTGGCTTGCCCATGACTGGCGCTGCGTGTAGGGACAGCGCTATCCGTTCTCACACAGAGGTTTTGCCGGGCATGCCTTGGCGCCGCCGCATTTGTGCGACCAAGCCCAAACCGGCAATGCCTATCAGCAGCAGGCTGGATGGCTCGGGAACATCATTGGTGTTGCACGGTGGTTGGCCAGGTTGGCCGCACTGGATGATGGTGCCCGCACCGCCACCGATGATGTAGCTGCGGTTTTGGCCGTCCAACGCAAGAGTTGTCAGGCCACCGAAATTACCGCTGAATGCCGAATGGCAGGGGCCAGCATTGGAATTCACATCGTTGTTTGTCAGCCCAGGGAATGCCGCATTGCCTGCTGCCGTGAGAGCGGCACCATTTGAGTTGCATCCATTACTTTCAACCAGTCCTGGCAGTAATGCAGACAGCCAACCATACGCGGTGACCCCCGAGCCGTGCGACATGATGCCACCGCCGGATGCGCCAAAGGCATTGATTGCAGCGGCATTGGCAGTCAACTCTGTACCCTCGGCTGCGGTTAAGTCGTTATCCGCGTTGGTGCCAGCAAGCCACAACATTTTTGGGTTGATGGTGCCGTTGGCCAAGTCAGCGAAGAATTGGTTGATGTTTGCGACACCATCAACAAACGTCACGGTCTTGCCAAGCACATTGGCTGCTGAGCCAATCGCTCCCCCGGCGTTGCCCGAGGTGAAGGCCGGATTCGCCGCTGAACCCAGCGCAACGATATCGGTGGTGATGGTGCCCGCCCGGGTGACACCGCTCAACACATTGCTGACAGCTTTCTCGATGTACAGCCAGCCCTCCAAATTCGCACCGCCAGCGGTGCGGCTGCCATGGTCGGTGAGGTCATCCCCGCCCAAAATAACCGGACCGGCCATTGACACCCCGGAGATGCCAACCAAAACGCAAGCCGCTGCGAGGCGGCTCAGTGACAAGATCATGATATTCCCCTTTAAAAACTACGTTGGTTTCGCGCAGCGCCACCTATGTAGCACCACGCAGAAAAGAAGCATATTTCATACCCACCGCAAAAAAATCAATGTAATCAGGGTGATGCGTTTTTGTGCCCGCTTTGGCGGGGCGTGGTTGTAAATTTAATCGACACCTTAAACCTGCGGTTAGCATTCCGCCATGCAAAGCCCGCCCACTCAATCCGCCCAATTGGCGCGGTGGGGATTTTGGGTTCTGCCCGCCTGGGTCATCGCCACGGCATTGCAGCTTCAGCAGGCGCGGCTGTTTGCCGACTGGGTTTATGGGGCCATGCTGGTCGCGGGGCTGGTGTTTGCGGGGTTGGCGATCACGTGCAAGCAAGCTTGGCGCGGGTGTGGCGTTGCGCTGATCTTCTGCGCAGCCTTGCTGGCGTTCGCAGCGACAGGCTTACGTGCCCACCTGTTTTTGAGCCAATCACTCGATGCCACGCTGCAAGGGCAGGACATCACGGTGACGGGCGTGGTGGCGGCCATGGTGCAGAGCAATGAGACAGGCCTGCGTTTTCGGCTAGACGTTGAATCCGCCCGTCAGGGCGAAGTGGAAATCAAGCTACCACCCAAGATTTACCTGAGCTGGTATGGGCAAGCGGTCGGTGGCGCAGGCTACGAAGCCACACTTCGACCGATGGACTTTCAGCCTGGCGAGCGCTGGCAGATGGTAGTGCGCCTCAAAGTGCCGCACGGGGGCAGCAATCCGCATGGGTTTGATTACGAGCTGTGGCTGTGGGAGCA
>JANOTE010000017.1:0-2735 GCA_031416195.1 Rhodoferax sp. | reverse complement strand
ATCGGCCAGCGCGCGCCGGTGCGCCAGGCGGTTCACGCCCCGGTTCGGGTTGGCCGGCAGCTCGACCGACAGGTAGCGCGTGCGCGCCATCTCGTACAGGGGAAAGGTGTAGTCAAAAGCAGCTTGAAGTTCGGTGTCAATCGCAGTCATGGTGTTTCCTGTGTGTCAAGGTTTGTTTCAGCGGCTGGATTTTGTTGCAAAGTGTCGGCCCTTAAAAGTGTATGTCCTTGTGCATGCCTTTGCAGGGGCCTTGACCGCACCTGTGACAATCACCCCCTGACATCACACCCCACTTTTCCGAAGACCATGAAGACCCTTGAAGACTGGCTGGCCTACTGCGGGCAACTGCACCCCAAAGCGATTGACATGGGGCTGGCGCGCGTCAAGGCGGTGGCCGACCGCATGGCGCTCCAGCTCGGTTGCCCGGTGATCACCGTGGCCGGCACCAACGGCAAGGGCTCCACCTGCGCCATGCTGGAATCGATCCTGCGCCAGGCGGGCTACCGCACGGGGGTCTATACCTCGCCGCATCTGGTGCGTTTTGAAGAGCGGCTGCGGCTTCTGGGTGAAACTGTAGATGCTTCTGAATTAATAGCGTCTTTTGAACGCGTAGAGAGGGCTAGAGCCTTAAATGATGATGAAATCTCGCTAACGTACTTCGAATTTTCCACGCTGGCGATTCTGGATGTGATGGCGCGCTCGAACCTGGACGTGGCAATCCTCGAAGTGGGTCTGGGCGGCCGGCTGGACGCCGTCAATATTATTGACGCCGATTGCGCGGTGATCACCAGCATTGATCTGGACCACATGGAGCTGTTGGGCTCGACGCGCGAGGCCATCGGCTTTGAGAAAGCCGGCATCATGCGCAGCGGGCGCCCCGTGGTGGTGAGCGACCCCATGCCGCCCCAAAGCGTGCTGGACCGGGCGCAGGAGTTGGGCGCCGACTTGTGGCGCTTTGGCGTTGACTTCAATGTGTCGGGCGACAAGCAGCAGTGGGCTTGGGTGGCCAATGCGGCCAAGGGAGGCCGCCGCTACAGCGGTTTGGCGTACCCGGCACTGCGCGGCGCCAACCAGCTTGTCAACGCCGCTGGGGTGCTGGCAGCCTTGACCGCCATGCGCGGCAAGCTGCCAGTGACGGCGCAGGCGGTGCGCAACGGGCTGGCATTTGTCGAGCTGCCGGGGCGCTTTCAGATCATTCCGGGCCAGCCCAATCTGGTGCTGGACGTGGCGCATAACCCGCATGCGGTGGCGGCGCTGGCGGCCAATCTGGACGCGATGGGGTTTTTCCCCACCACGCATGCCGTGTTTGGGGCCATGGCCGACAAAGATCTGGCACCGATGCTCGCAGCCGTCAACCCGCTGATCGACAAATGGTATTTCACCGATTTGCCGACGCCACGGGCGGCTTCAGCCGACGGCCTGCAAGCCCGATGGCGTGCCCAGAATACCCGTAAAGAGGTCACGGCGGCAGGGTTCAAAACCCCCATGCTGGCCCTGCAAGCGGCCATCGATGCTGCGGACCCCGCTGATAGAATCGTGGTCTTTGGATCGTTCTACACCGTGGGCGGCGTTCTGCAAAATGGCATCCCCCGGCTGCTTGCCAAGCATCTGAGTTCCTAATTCATAGCTTGTTAGAGACTAACTCTGAAATTCATGGCTTTTTTCCAGTTCCGAAAAGGCGGCGACGAGCCGGCCCCACCACCCCAGCGCGAAAGCGTCGAGTCCCTGCGCAAGCGCGCGCGGCACCGGCTGATGGGTGCCGCACTGTTGGTGCTGGCCGGTGTGATGGGTTTCCCCTTGCTGTTTGACACCCAGCCACGCCCCATCGCCGTTGATATTCCGATTGAGATCCCGGACAAAAACAAGACCCGGCCGATCTCAATTGCGGCATCGCCTGCCATTCCCTCGCCTTCTGCTGCGGCTGAATCGGCGGTTGCCCAGGCGGTGCCTGCGCCCGTGTCAAAGATGCCTGAAACTCCCCCCAAGGCGGTACTGCCAGCACCCAAAACGCCAGAGCCCAAAGATTCTCCGGTTGTGCCAAAATCAGAAGAAAAAACGGCTGTATCCCTCGTCAAGCCTACACAAGAAGCTACAAAAAAAGAAGCAGCACCAAATTCAGGGGAAACCGGCGGGTCAACCGGCGGTGCCAAAGCCAGGGCTTTGCTTGAAGGCAATCCGCTTGAGAAAACGGTGCCAGTGACCGAAGGCCGGTTTGTGGTTCAGGTCGGCGCCTTTGCCGACGCCGCACGCGCCAAAGAGGCGCGTACCAAGCTGGAGCGCGCTGGCATGAAAACCTATACCCAAGTGGTGGAGACCAAAGACGGCCAGCGCACCCGCGTGCGGGTTGGGCCGTTTACTGACAAGAACGATGCCGACAAGGTGGCCAGCAAGATCAAGGCGCTGGACCTGCCCGCCGCCATACTGGTCTTGTAAGCCCCGCCCAAACCATGGCGGTGCTGGACTGGGTTTTTGGGGCTGTGCTGCTCGTGTCGTTCCTGGTCGGTGCATGGCGTGGCCTGGTTTTTGAAGTGCTGTCGCTGATCACATGGGTTGCAGCATTTATTTTGGCCCAGTGGTTTGCGCCGGATGTTGCGCAGATGTTGCCCTTGTCGGGCGCGGGTGAGGCAGTGCGTTATGCAGCGGGTTTTGTGCTGACGTTTGTCGCGGCCGTTTTTGCAGGCGGGCTGGTGGCGGTGCTCGTCAAAAAACTGATCTCGGCGGCCGGTCTGGCGCCC
>JANOTE010000016.1:0-2792 GCA_031416195.1 Rhodoferax sp. | reverse complement strand
CTCGACGAAGTCGCCCGCCGTGCGGATATTGCGCCGTGGCTGCAAGACATGCAGACGAAAGGTGACGGCCAAGCATTTATCGAGTTTGTGCCGATGTCGGCCAAAAACGCCAAAGACATTGAGCGCCTCCTGACCATCTGCGAGAAGTATCTGCCCGAGCAACCCTGGCGGTACGCGCAAGATGAGCTGACCGACCGCAGCGAGAAGTTTCTGGCCAGCGAGACGGTGCGCGAGAAGCTCTTTCGCCTCACCGGTGACGAGCTGCCCTACACCTCGACGGTGGTGATCGACAAGTTTGAAGAAGAAGCGGGCCGCGGCAAACAAAAGCGCCTCGTCAAAATCGCCGCCACCATCGTGGTAGAGCGCGACACCCACAAAGCCATGGTGATTGGCGACAAGGGCGAGCGCATCAAGCGCATCGGCACCGAGACGCGGGTCGAGTTGGAGAAGCTGATGGACGCCAAAGTCTTCATCGAGATGTGGGTGAAGGTGCGCTCCGGCTGGGCGGATGACGAAGCCCGCGTCAGAAGTTTCGGCTACGAGTAATCTCTTGCTGATCCGTGGCCACCCACCGCATCTCTGACGAGCCCGCCTACGTTCTGCACCGTTACGACTGGAGCGAGTCCAGCCTGATTCTGGAAGTCTTCACGCGCCACCATGGCCGCATTGCGCTGGTGGCCAAAGGGGCGAAGAAGCCCAGCTCCAACTTTCGCCCGATTCTGCTGCCCTTGCAGCCCTTGCACCTCGCGTATGGGGGTGATGCGGAAATCCGCACCCTCAAAGGCGCCGAATGGATGGGCGGCCACGTGATGCCGACGGGCGATGCGCTGATGTCAGGCTACTACCTCAACGAGCTGCTTTTGAACCTGCTGGCGCGTGATGACCCGCATCCGCGATTGTTCGATGTGTATGCCAACGTGGTGCAGGTGATTGCATCGGAGCACGGTGAGGCGCTACAGGCAGCGCTGCGCACGTTTGAGCTGCTGCTGCTGCGCGACATTGGCCTGCTGCCGCTGCTTGATGCCCAAACCATGACCTTGGGTGCGCTTGACGTCGCGGCCCGCTACAGCCTGGTGCCCGAAGGCGGCTTGCGCCAAACCAGTGAGTCCGACCGCGCCAGTTTGAGCGGCGCGCAATGGCTTGATCTGCAACTGGCCCTGGCTGATGCCGCGCCGTTCACCACCACGTTGCGCGCCTGCGCTGCTGTGATGAGCGAGTTGAAACCGCAATTACGCCATCTGCTGAATTACCATTGCGGTGTGAAAACGCTCAGAACCCGCCAAGTCATGATTGATCTTCAAAATCTATGAGCACGACAGCGCTTTCAGTCAACGTCAACCTGGTCGCGCAAATCCGCAACCGCCGCAATCTGCCCTTCCCCAGCGTGGTTCGCGCTGCGGAGATTTGCCTGCAAGCGGGTGCGGCGGGCATCACCGTACACCCGCGCCCGGATGAGCGCCACATCCGCGCGCATGACGTGGCCGACCTGGCGGCGTTGATGAAAGCCTGGCCGCATCGTGAGTTCAACATCGAAGGCAACCCGCATCAAAACTTGATGGGTTTTGTGCGCGAATTCAAGCCTCATCAATGCACCTTTGTGCCCGATTCTGAAGAGCAACCGACCAGCGACCACGGCTGGGATTTGCGCCGTGATGGCAGCAAGCTGCGCCCGCTGATTGACGAAGCAAAACGGCTGGGCGTGCGCGTGAGCTTGTTTATGGACGCGCAAGCGCAGGACATGCACCTGGCCAAGACGCTCGGTGCAGACCGCGTTGAGCTGTACACCGAGCCGTTCGCCGCCGCTTGGCAGACTGGAGACAAACCACTGATCGACGAACAAACCCGCCGCTTCGCGCAATCCGCCCTGGCGGCGACGCAAGCCGGTTTGGGCATCAACGCAGGCCATGATTTGAACCGCAACAATCTGGCCGCGTTTATTCGCGATGTACCGGGCGTACACGAGGTCTCGATTGGCCATGCGCTGATGTCAGACGCGCTGGAGCTGGGTTATGAAGCGACGGTGAAGGCCTATCTGCACTGCATTGCACAAGGCAGCGCGGGAGCGTGATTTGATTTACGGTATCGGCACCGACATCTGCGACATCCGGCGCATCCGCGAGAGTTTGGCGCGGCATGGCGACCGTTTTGCCGAGAAGATTTTGAGTGAAGGCGAACTCGCCACCTGGCGCGAGCGCAGCAGGCGCTGGCCCGAGCGTGGCGTGCGCTACCTGGCGACGCGCTTCAGTGCGAAGGAAGCCTTCAGCAAAGCGATTGGCCTGGGCATGACGATGCCGATGACTTGGCGTGCGTGCGAAGTCGCCAAGCAACCCCACGGCCACGCGCAGGCGGGTAAACCGACGCTGGTGCTACATGGCAAACTAAAAGATTGGTTTGAGGCGCAGGGGCTGGTGGCGCACATCACGGTGACGGATGAAACCGACTACGCTGCGAGTTTTTGCGTGGTGGAACGCACTTCGACTGAATGATCGATAAAAATGATCTAAATTAACCTGTAGGTTACTTTTTAACGATTTTGACCTCCAAACCTTGAAAATAATAGTAAAAAAGCACTCTAGCTCTCGAATATATTGCACAAGCAGCTATATATTTAATAGTAAAATGCGGCTGAACATTCCCTTGCCTGAAAGCTCTCCATGACCCAACCCGCCCCCCTCATCATCGACGTAGCAGGCTTGAGCCTGACCAAAACCGACCGCCAGCGCCTCAAGCATCCACTGGTCGGCGGCATGATTCTGTTCGCCCGCAACTGGCAAGACCGCGCGCAGCTCAGC
>JANOTE010000015.1:0-2118 GCA_031416195.1 Rhodoferax sp. | reverse complement strand
GTCACGGTTGCGGGCGCTGCGCTGCTGCTTGTGGCGAAGCTGCGTGGGCAGTCACTGGTGATCGAACGCCGGCACTGGGCGACGATTTGCACCGCCACTTTTTTCTTTCTGGTGTTCTGGAACATTGCCACCGCATACGCTGCGGTGATGTTGCCTTCCGGCCAGGCGGCAGTGTTGGGTTTCACCATGCCCTTGTGGTCAGCGCTGATCAGTTGGGCGGTGCTGGGCGAGCGCATGAGCCGACGCCTGCTGCTGGCTGTGGGTTTGGGCGGGGCATCGGTCACGCTCTTGATGGTGCCCAGCTTCAAGGCCTATGCCGACGCGCCGATGGGACTTTTGCTTGGCCTTCTCGCCGGGCTGGGCTGGGCCATCGGCACGCTGATCTTGAAACGCAGCAAGGTGGATGTGCCCGCCACCGTGCTCACCGGCTGGCAGTTGCTGATTGCCGCTGTCCCCACAGTGATTGGCGCGCTGGTTCTGGGCGACGGCCACTGGTTCATGCCTTCAACGCAGACCATCGTGATCATTCTTTACATCGCCCTGGTGCCTATGTGCATCGGCAACGTCTGCTGGTTTGCCATCGTGGGGATGTTGCCGGCCAACGTGGCGGGGCTCTCGTCCATCATGGTGCCGGTGGTGGCGCTGGTCTTTGGCGCCTTTTTGCATGGCGAGCCGCTGGGTTGGGTGCAAATTGCGGCGATGCTGTGCTGCATAGCCTCGCTGTCGCTGGCGCTGCTCAAGCCGAGAGCTTGACCGGCTCACATTCAAACTCTTTTTATCACCTCAAACACCAGGCATGTCGTCGTGGCATGTGCGTACAGGGCGCCATCTGGCCCGACCAGGCGCGCCTCTGCGGTGGCGAGCTGTCGCCCGCAGTGAATGACCGTGCCAATGGCGCGCACGCGCTGCACCTTGGGTGTTAGCGCCTTGACCAGATTCACGCTCAATTCGGCCGTGGTGTACGCACGCCCGACCGGCATCATGGTGTGGATGGCGCAACCCAGAGCCGAATCCAGCAGTGTCGCAAACCAGCCGCCGTGCACGGTGCCCATCGGATTCAGGTGCGCGATCCCCGGTGTGCCCTGGTACACGGCGCGCCCGCTCTGCACTTCGACCATCACAAAATCCAGCGTGGTGGCGATGCGGGGGGTAGGCACGTCGCCCTGTAGCATGGACTGCATTATTTCCAGACCGGTCTTGTCGGCAATTTGTCCGGGAGAGGCGACGCCGGGGCCGCAGCCTGCGCTCAGGCGCTGGCGGATTTGGGCTTCTTCTGCAATCCAGGTGTCGAGTGGGTTGGTCATTGTGTTGAGGTGAATAAAAAAATGGAGTCCATAAATATTGTATATGCAAATATTGCAGCTACAATTTCAAACATGCGCACTGCTGCTTCAACATCACAACCCGCTGTCAAACCCCAGGGCTGCACCCATTTTCAGTTGCGCCAGTTGACGCGCCGGGTGTCGCAGCATTACGACGGCGAGATGGCCAAGGTGGGCCTGAAGACCACGCAGTACTCCCTGCTGTCGCACATCATGAAGCTCGGGCCGGTGCGCCCCGGTGATCTGGCACTCGCCATGACGATGGAGCCTTCCACGCTGACGCGCAATCTCAAGCCGCTGCTGGCATCAGGCTGGGTGGCGCTGGCGGCCGGCGCCGATGGGCGCAGCCGATCCGTGACCATCACGGCATTGGGGCGCAGGAAGCGCATTGACGCGCAACGCCACTGGAAGGCGGCGCAGTCTGGCCTGAATCAACTGTTGGGCACACAACGCGTCATGGCGTTGCATGCGCTGATCAACGAGGCGCTTGACGTGCTGAAACCCAATGAAGCAGGAGCCGATAATGTCTGATGCCGCCCCCGCAGCCTCCGTCACGCGCGATGCGATCCGGCGCAGGCAGCTCGCCTTGTGGCTGGTGTTGCTGGCCGCCGCCGGCACCTACGCGCTGACCATGGGCACCCGCCAGACCATGGGGCTGTTTTTGAGCCCCATCAACTCCGCCACGGGTTTGGGCCTGGCACAAATCAGCCTGGCATTTGCCTTTGGCCAGGTGTTCTGGGGGCTGGCGCAGCCCTTTGCTGGCGCGGTTGCCGACAAAGGCGGCCCCGGCAAGGTG
>JANOTE010000014.1:0-11072 GCA_031416195.1 Rhodoferax sp. | reverse complement strand
CGATATCGGCGAAGATGGAGGCTGAAATGGCAGAAATGAGCGACGAAGACCGCCAGATGTTCCTAGAAGAGCTGGGTCAGACCGAGCCGGGCCTGAACCGTCTGATTCGCGCCGCCTTCAAACTGCTGGGCCTACAGACTTACTTTACCGCTGGCGTGAAGGAAGTGCGCGCCTGGACCATCCACGTGGGCGACACCGGCCCGCAAGCGGCAGGCGTCATCCACACCGACTTCGAAAAAGGCTATATACGCGCGCAGACCATTGCCTTTGACGACTACATCAAGTTCAAAGGCGAGCAAGGCGCCAAAGACGCGGGCAAGATGCGATCTGAGGGCAAAGAATATGTGGTGAAGGATGGCGATGTGATGAACTTTTTGTTCAGCTCTTGAAAATTAACCTGTGAGTTAATTTTTTTCCAGAATGGGCTCAATTTACCGAAATTTTAAGATTTTTTATGCTCTAGCGCCCGTATATATTGCATGAGAAGCTATATTAACTATAGCAAATTAAAAGCCTCACACACGGGGCCAGAACGCATCAAACAGCCCCATCAAAATCGTCGTCATGATGACGTAGCGTAAAAACTTGCCAACTGCCATGTAGAACAGGCAAGGCCAGAACGACAGCTTGAGCCAGCCCGCCAGTGAGCACAGTGGGTCGCCCACAATCGGCAGCCAAGAAAGCAGACATGCCTTGGGGCCGATGCGCTCAAGCCATTGCAAGGCTCTTAGGTTCGTGCTGGAGTGGCGGTATGCGTCCACCAGTTTATGCGAGGCCAGCCCCATCCACCAGCTCACCGCGCCGCCCAGCGTGTTGCCCGCCGTGGCCACAAAAATGGCGGGCCAGAACAGTTCCGGATTGAGCTTGACGAGCCCAAACACAGCCGGCTCCGAGCCCAGCGGCAGCAAGGTGGCCGAGATGAATGACACCACGAACACTGAACTCAAACCATATTGCGGCAGCGCCAGCAAAACGAGAAGTTGGTCGGTCCAGGCTTGCAGGGTGAGCATGGGGCAGTATAGACAGACCGCCTTCATCAGTAGCAACCAAGGGAAAGCACCGTTTAACTCGTTTCAATTGCTGAAATTTTGAGCAGCTAGAATTCACCCTTCAGACACCCGTCGCCACCCCCACCCGCCCAACTCCAAGCACGCATGAAGATCGGCCACATCACATTGGCGAACCAGCTATTTGTCGCCCCCATGGCGGGGGTGACGGACAGGCCGTTTCGCCAACTCTGCAAAGCGCAGGGCGCGGGCTATGCGGTCAGTGAAATGGTGACCTCGCGCAAGGACTTGTGGAACACACTCAAAACCTCGCGCCGCGCCAACCACGAGGGCGAGCCGGGGCCGATCTCGGTGCAAATCGCGGGCACTGATGCGCAGATGATGAGTGACGCCGCCGCCTACAACATCGACCGGGGCGCGCAAATCATCGACATCAACATGGGTTGCCCTGCCAAGAAAGTTTGCAGCAAATGGGCCGGCTCGGCGCTGATGCAAGACGAGCCGCTGGCCTTGGCCATCGTTGAAGCGGTGGTGGCGGCCTGCACGCCGTACAACGTGCCGGTCACCCTGAAAATGCGCACCGGCTGGTGTCACATCAACAAGAATGCCGTGCGTATTGCGCTGGCTGCGCAGAACGCAGGCGTACAGATGGTCACCGTACACGGTCGTACGCGCGAGCAAGGCTATGGCGGGCAGGCGGAGTACGACACGATTGCGGCGGTGAAAGCGGCGTTGACCATTCCGGTCGTGGCCAATGGCGACATCACCACCCCTGAGAAGGCACAGTTCGTGCTGCAAACGACGGGAGCCGATGCGTTGATGATTGGCCGCGCGGCACAAGGCAGGCCTTGGATTTTCCGGGAGATTGCGCATTTTTTAGCCCACGGCACGCATCTGGCGCCGCCGCTGGTGGCCGACGTTAAACGCATGTCGCTGGCGCATTTGCAGGATCACTATTCGCTGTACGGCGAGTTTTTGGGCGTGCGTACCGCGCGCAAGCACATTGGCTGGTACGTGAAGCATTTGCCCGGCGGCGAGAAATTTCGCTCGGCCATGAATCTGTTGGAAGACTGCACGGCACAAATGCAGGCGGTGACCGATTATTTTGAGACCTTGGCGATGACGATGGACCGCATCCCGCAGTCCGCTGCAACAGCCGATGACAACAACAATGAACAACAGGAAATGAAGATGAATGAGACTTTGGCTCTGGAGACGACGGCATGAGCAAAAAACACATTGAAGAGGTGGTGCGCAGCAGCCTAGAGGCCTATTTCAAAGACTTGCACAGCTCTGAGCCGGATGGCATGCATGAAATGATGGTCAAAATTATTGAAAAACCGCTGCTGGAAGTGGTGATGGCGCAAGCCGGCGACAACCAGTCCAAAGCCGCGCAATGGCTGGGGCTGAACCGCAACACCCTGCGCAAAAAGCTGCTCGAACACAAGTTGCTCGCCTAACTGTTCAGAAGTCAACCTCCTGAAGTGAATCGCCTGTCCAACCCCTATGCCGATGTAATTCCTGAATGAACGCCCTGCTCTCCGTCTCCGACAAAACTGGTCTTCTTGAACTGGCCCAAGGCCTGCATGCGTTGGGCATCAAGCTGCTGTCCACTGGTGGCACTGCCAAGCTGCTGGCCGACAACGGCCTGCCCGTCACCGAGGTGGCTGACCACACCGGTTTTCCTGAAATGCTGGACGGCCGCGTCAAGACCCTGCATCCCAAGATTCATGGCGGGCTGCTGGCGCGGCGCGACCTGCCTGCGCACATGGCGGCACTCGAAGATCATTCCATTGCCACCATCGACCTCTTGGTAGTGAACCTTTATCCGTTTGAAGCCACGGTGGCCAAAGCCGGTTGCCTGCTTGCAGAGGCGATTGAAAATATCGACATCGGCGGGCCCGCCATGGTGCGCAGCGCGGCCAAAAACTGGAAAGATGTGGGCGTGTTGACCGATGCATCCCAGTACGCCGCTGTGCTTGCTGAATTGCAGGCGGATGGCAGGCTGGCAGACAAAACCAAATTTGCGTTGGCGGTAGCGGCATTCAACCGTATCAGCCAATACGACGGCGCAATTTCAGACTACCTTTCGAGCATCAACCCAGATGGCAGTCAGGCGTTGTTTGCGGGGCAATCGAATGGCCGCTTCCTCAAGCTGCAGGACTTGCGCTATGGCGAAAATCCCCATCAGCAAGCGGCTTTTTACCGCGATTTGCACCCTGCGCCGGGCTCCTTGGTCACCGCCAAACAGCTTCAGGGCAAAGAGCTGAGTTACAACAACATTGCCGATGCTGATGCGGCATGGGAATGCGTGAAAAGCTTCAATTCAAGTTCTGGCGGCCACGCCTGCGTTATCGTCAAACACGCCAACCCGTGTGGTGTCGCGCTGGGCGCTACGGCGGCACAGGCGTATGCCAAAGCGTTTCAAACCGATCCGACCTCGGCCTTTGGCGGCATCATTGCGCTCAATTGCGCGGTGGATGAGGAGGCGGCACTGCAAATATCGAAGCAGTTTGTCGAAGTGCTGATGGCGCCCGCTTTCAGCCCCGAGGCGCTGGCGGTGTTCAAGCCCAAAGTCAATGTGCGGATTCTGCAGATCGACCTGCCTGTAATAAAAAGTTCAGCGGTCGGTACATCGGCCTGGGAACGCGGACTCAACGCGGTGGACATCAAACGCGTAGGCTCAGGCCTGCTAATGCAAACGGCGGACAATCACGAGCTGACAATGGCTGATTTGAAAGTGGTAACTAACATCAAACCGACGGATCAACAACTTCAAGACCTGCTTTTTGCCTGGAATGTCGCCAGATACGTTAAAAGCAATGCCATCGTTTTTTGCGCCAATGGCATGACGATGGGTGTCGGCGCGGGGCAGATGAGCCGTCTGGATTCCGCGCGCATCGCCACCATCAAGGCCGGGCACGCCAAGCTGTCGCTGCACGGCACCGTGGTGGCGAGTGATGCGTTTTTCCCGTTCAGGGATGGCTTGGATGTGGTGGTTGACGCAGGTGCCACCTGCGTGATTCAGCCCGGTGGCAGCATGCGTGATGACGAGGTGATTGCCGCCGCCAATGAGCGCGGTGTGTCTATGGTACTAACCGGGGTGAGGCACTTCAGGCATTGAAACTAACTGGGGGTCACCGCCCGTAACTGTGACCATGACCGTGATGACGGTGATGACCGTTATGACCGTTATTCCAATGACCGCCACTTGACCAGCCCAGATTGAGGTTAACGCCAATCGGTGGGTAGTACGGGCGAACGGGCAGTGTGTAGACGACTTGGGGAGCCGCATACACTACTTGCGGTGCGGCTTGTTGAACAATCACTTGCTGCGGCTGGACGTATTGGATGACTGCCTGCGCTGACTCAAACGGCACATAGCCTGAATTGTCAGACACCGACGACTGCACTTGCGGCGCATATTGTTGCACCGGTTGGGTCGGCACAGAAGCCGCCACGGGGGTGATCTGGAGCCTCAAAGTGGGGCCTGGGTCTTGTGGCATTTGCACTGAATATTGCTTGCCATTGAACTCGTAAACCACGTTGTACGCGGTAGTGCGATTCTCGTAAAAAGTCTGCGTGGTGCAATTTTGGACATTTTGCGTTTGGGTTTGCCCACCGCCTTCAATTCGGTCGCCCAGCATCGCGCCACCCAAAATTCCCAAGAGCGTCGCGACCGCCCTGCCATCACCACCGCCGATGGAGTTGCCAATCGCGCCACCCGCGACCGCACCCATGATGCCACCTGCGCCTGATTTTTGCGACTGCACCTGTACTTGCTGGTTCGAGCAAACCTGGCGCGGTACCGCAACCTGGGTCACCACCGGCGTGCTGGAGATCACCCGCGCTGTCTCCTGCGCCGCGCAAACCGCAGCAACCGAAGACAACAGTGAAAGCAAGATGATTTTCTTCATTTGAAACTCCTGAATCGCAGCCGATCTAGGGCCACATTGCTTGGGTGCAAAAGCTTAAAGTTAGTTCAATGTCGCCAAAAGCGCAAGTTTAACGATGAGTTTGACGGTACGCCCACTCAATTAGCGCGAGTGTAAGGTGGGTGCTTGTCAGTAAGCGTGAATGCCACGTAAAGTACGCGTAACTATTTCACGCAAATAAGCCAGCAACTGGCTCAGAAGTGCGCTCAAAGGCAGAAACATTCACACTTCGGCGTTGGCCCCACGCTCAATGACAATTTCCGCATCCAGCAGATCGCGTGAATGGTTCAGATCGGACTGGCTGATCAGCACCGCCAAGCCAGTGGCGCGCATTGTCCCTACAACCTCTGCGAGGCGCTGCGACAAGGCCGGCGCAACACCTTCAAACGGCTCGTCAAGCAACAGCAGCTTGGTGCCAACCGACAACGCGCGTGCCAACGCCACCATTTTTTGCTGCCCACCGGACAGCAGCATGGCCCGGCGATCCCGCATTTCCTTGAGCTCTGGCAAAACACTGTAGACAAACTCAAGCCGCTGCTGTAGCGGGAGAGTTTTGGATACCCACAGGGGGAGGCAAATGTTCTCCTCGACCGTCAGCTCTGGCACCAGGCCCCGGTCTTCCGGCATGTAACCAATGCCCAACGCTGCACGGGCGTGTGCAGGCGCACTGGCCAGATCGACATCATCCATACGCAATGCACCACCGAGCAATGGCAGGTGGCCCATGAGGGTTCGCATCACGGTGGTTTTACCGGCGCCGTTGCGGCCAATCAGTCCCACCATCGCACCCGCTTCAATGCGGATCGAGAAGCGGCGCAGCACCTCGACGTTTTGAATCGCGACCTGGGCAGATTCGAGCGTGATCATGCGATGCCATCCAAAGTACGTTTTGAGGATTGCGCCGGGCGCGCGGAGCCTGTGACATAGCGCTGAACTTCCGGGTTTTCGAGCACGTCACGGGCGAGGCCGTCGGCCAGCACCCGTCCGCTGTAAAAGGCGGCAACACGGGTTGCGTAGCGACGCACGATGTCCATGTCATGCTCCACAAAAATGACGGCGACGGGCGTTTGCCCCGCGCTGCGCTCGATGGCATTCATCACGGTGTCCATCGTGCTGAATTTTTCGTCAGCGCTGACACCGCTGGTCGGCTCATCGAGCAACAGCACGCGCGGCTGGCCCGTCAGCGCCATGGCAATATCCAGCAGCTTGCGTACACCGCCGGGCAGCTCCAGTACCGGTCGCTCGGCTTGGTGCGCCAGACCAAAGCGCTCCAGCAAATCCATCGCGGCGGTGACTGAATCATCATCGCGCGCGTTTTTGAAGAACTGCCCGATCTCATTGCCATGGCCGCTGCCGCAATGCTGAGCGGTCAGGATGTTGTCAAGTACGGTCATTGGCAAACAAAGCTGCGGGATTTGAAACGAGCGCGCCACACCACGGCGCGTGATCTCCCGCGGCGAGCGCTGGGTGATGTCTTCTCCTGCCAAAAAAATATGCCCGGCGCTGGGCTTCAGGTAGCCGGTGATCATGTTGACGAAGGTGGTTTTGCCCGCGCCATTGCTGCCAATCAGGCAAAGGCGCTCACCCGCCACGACATCAATGTTGACATCGGCGGCAGCCACCACGGCGCCAAAGCTTCGCTGCAGTCCACGGGCGGACAAAACCGGAGGTACCGCGCTGGCGGGGTTGCTATCCATTTGACCTGGCCTTGTTTTTGCGCTTATTTTCAGGTTTGAAGCGATCCGCCAAAGACCCCAAACCGTTCGGTAAAAACCGTATCACCAACAGCAGAAACAGCCCCAACGCCAACTGCCAGGTGTTGGGAAAGTAGGCGCTGGAGAATGAGCGCACCAGTTCCAGCAAAAATGAGCCCGCCAGAATGGCGATAACGCTCTGGTGGCCCGCCAGAATCGCCACAAAAACGAATTCGCCCGAAGTCGTCCAGTAGCTGAAGTTGGGGTCGATATGGCCCAGCGCCATCACACTCAAGGCTCCACCCACGCCACCCAAGCCGGCCGCAATCACGTAGTTCCAGGCCACGATGTTGACCACGGACTGCCCCAGGTACTCCACGCGCAGCTCGTTTTCGCGCACGGCCATGGAAAGCAGGCCCCGGCGTGAGTCGCAGTACAGCCGCACCAGCGCGGCCAACACGCAGGTGAGGGTGGCTGTGACACACCACAGCAGCAATTGGGTTTGACCTTGCGGTGCCTTCATCCCAAACAACGTGGGTTGGGTGACGTTAAAGCCATCCGAGCCGCCCAGCGCTTCGGTTTTGACCAGCACGCCGTACAGAACCATCGACAAAGCCATCGTCAGCATGGCAAAAAAGATGCCCCGATAGCGCGCAAGCAGCGGCGCAAACGGCGCCGCCACCAGCAAGGCACAAACGCCACCGAGCGCACTCAAACCCAATATGTCAGAGAAGCCCATTCGGTTGAATGCCAGCGCAGCCGCGTACCCGCCCGCCGCAAAAACCAAGCCCTGGCCGAACGGCACCACGCCGCTGCGCATCATGATCAATATGCCCAGGGAAACCAGGCCATTGGCCAGCGCAATGGTGCCCAAAGATACCAGCCACTTGGGCGCCACAAAGCCCGCCAGCAGCATTGCCACCAGGGCAACGGCAGCGACCAGAAAGACTTGATTCGCTGAACGGCCTTTGAAACGGACTGCCAAAGCAGACGCGCCCAACGTTTGTGAGGGAGAGGTCGCTTGCATGACGTACGCTTAGATCTTGCGCGCCTGGATGCGCTGAAAAAGCCCCTCGGGCTTGAATACCAGAATCGCAGCCATCACGACGTAAATGCTGAACAGCTCGGCGGGCGGCCAAATGTGAACCGATGCAGCCCGCGCCAATCCCACGACAAGTGCGCCAATGGCGGCCCCTTCGATGCTGCCCAGTCCACCGATGATCACCACGGCAAAACTGACAATGATCACACCCACGCTCAAACCCGGCTGCACGGAGATCATTGGCGCGGTCAGCGCACCGCCCAACGCTGCAAAAAACACGCCCACCATGAACGCGCCGGTATAAATGCGCGAGACGTTTACGCCCATGCTGGACGCGACTTCCGGGCTGTGGATCACGGCCGTCACAATCTTGCCCAGCTGCGTGCGGTTCAGTGCCCACCAGGTCACCACACCGCACACCACGGCCACGATCACCAGCAGCAGGTCATAACCCACATAACTCAAGCCGCCCAACTGCAAATTACCGAACGCCTGGTAAGTGTCGGACACGTAGTACGGATTCACACCCCACACCAGTTTGGTGATGTCTTCAAACATCAGGAAAAGCGCGTAAGTGACCAGTACCAGCAACACCTCATCACGCCCGTAAAACATCCGCAGCAGGCCGCGCTCAACCAGCGGAGCCAGGAGCGCAGCGACCCCCACCGCTGCCATGACGAGTGCCACCACGCTCAAGGCCGGTGATACTTTCATGGACAGCAGCCAGGCTACCAAGCTGGCACCCGCGTAGGCGCCCACCGCATAGAAGCTGCCGTGCGCGATGTTCAGGATCTTCAAGACGCCAAACACCAGGGTCAGCCCCAGCGCGACGATGAACAGCCATGACGCGTAAGTGATGCCGTCAATCAGGATGGTGGCGAACAAACTCATGGCTTTGGGATTCCAGGGTCAGGAAGTCTCTAGCACTTTGCGCCGGGGAAGCCTGCTTTAAGCCAGTCTTCCGTCTTCATGTTGGCAGGTGGGTTCACGCACTCTGCAGGGAAACGCATGATGTCGTCAATCATCACCATCTTTTTGCCAGCGTCCCAGCGAGTGCGACCGATTGCGGTTTCTTGAATGGCCTGCTGACCATCGCCCAATGCCATCGTGATGGTGCCCGCCGGTGAGTGCCAGCTACTTCCTTTGAGAGCCGCAGCCAATTGCTCGGGTGTGGGCTTCTTGCCGCCGTTGGCAGTCATCGCTTTTTCTGCAGCCAACTTCAAACCCAGCAGCGCCTGCGCCATGCGGTACGGAGCCTGCACCGGGTAGACGTTGTTGGCCTTTTGGTACAGGTCAAACCACCAGTCATTCAATGCCGATTTGGGCGACATCAGGCCATACGCACCACGCGCACCCAAGATCACGCCATTGGGCATCTTCTCACCCAAGCCGGGCAGTACGTGATCAGCGGCAGAGAATACCGCCTGCTGCTTTTGGAACAGTCCGCGCGCGCCTGCTTGCAAAATAAAGGCCTGCAAATCGCCACCCCACAAACTGGAATGCATGATGTCCGCAGGTTTGGTCAATAACGCAGAAATTTCGGTGCCGTACTGGCCAGCACCAAATTTTGGCAACAAGTCACCGTCAACCTTGGCATCCTTGTAGAGCTGCCCCATCGCCAGAGTAAAGTCTTTCTTGCTGTCCTGGCCCCAGGCGTAGTCCTGGTTGATCATGTTAAAGGTCTCGACTTTGACATTCTTCGCCTTCAAATACCGCGCCAAGGCCACGTTGTCCATGGCAGCGTGCGCGGCGGTGCGAAACACGTAGCTGTATTTGCCGTCTTCAAAAATGCGCGGCGTGCCGCAGTCGTAAAGAATCAGGAATTTTTTCATTTCCTCGGCGACAGGCGCTACCGCCAGGCAATCGCCGGAGCCGACGTAGCCGACGATAGCGTCAACCTTGTCGCGGTCGTAAAGAGCGCGCATTTCCTGCACCTGCTTGGTGGCACCGCCGTTCTCGTCCACATAGATCGGTTCTATCTTCATGCCGCCAAAACCCATCTTGTTGTAGGGCGCAGGGGCTTGTCCTTTATTGAACGCGTCAATCAGCACCTTGGCGCCATTGACGGCGGGTACGCCAAAACTCTCCGCCGCCTGGCCCGAGAGAAAGCTCACGATGCCGATTTTGAAGGTCTCCTGCGCAAACGCCGGGGCGAAACTTGCGGCCAAGGCAGTGGCGATCAGTGCTTTGCGCCACTGGGGTTTTAAAAATGTCTTGTTTTGCTTCGTTCCAGTTTTCATGCTTGTCTCCTCGGGTTTAAAAAAATGGGCCGGCTGACGGTCAACTTCATTTAACGTCACTTACCTTCACTCCACGTCATTCCAGATGCGTTTCAATCGGCGTATTCATCGGAATCTTGGCCAGCTTATAGCCTCGCTGAAAATCAATCAAGTGCTTGCGACTCCACTCGCGGGCCTGCTCCACATCACGCGCAACGATGGCTTTGAAGATACGTTTGTGGGCCTCAAGGTTACGCCGAGTCATCTGCGGCAAAACGGCAACAGTTCGCCGCCCAAAATGCGCCGCTCCACCACGCCAGAAATCATCTGGTAGGCGGGTGTTCCCTTTACCTTTTGAAACAGCGGCTCAGGCTCAAGTACAGCGGGCATGCGTTGGGTGGATTACAAATAGTTTGTCAGACAATCCAACTGTCCCATAGTCGATCAAATATTTCATTGGTAATTTCCCTGTTTTTTAAAATTCAGTGAGACTCGTCGCTTCAGGGCTGCTAAATTGTGAAAGTTGAGCCCCTGCAACACAAAAAGTCGATGCTATGAACTTTTCCGTTGACCGGCCTTGCCAACCGGCGCAGCCTGACCACCTCGATTTCTGCAGCGCTTGCGGTAGTAGGCCCCACGAATATTCTCGCGGTGTACATGATGGATCTGGATGGCTTCAAGCAGGTCAACGACGAGTTCGGTCACGACGTGGGCGATGAACTGCTGGTGGCGGTGGCCAGCCGCCTCAAAAACAATCTGCGCAACAGCGACGTGGTGGCGCGTCTGGGTGGCGATGAGTTTTGGTGATGTCCAATGGCCTGAGCACCGACCAGCAGGCGCAGGAACTCGGCGACAAGCTTCTGGCGGCCTTTGCAGAGCCGTTTGTGCTGTCATCCCAACGCTGTCAGGTGGGAATGACGATTGGCTACTCACGGGCACCGCATGACGGGCACAGTAGCGCCCAGTTGCTCAAACGCGCCGATGCGGCGATGTACCAGGGCAAGTCGACCGGCAAGAACTGCCTGCGCCGAACGGTTGATTGACCCACCCGCACGCCATGCCAGCGTTGTCATGGAGCCGATAAATGCTATTAGTTAAATAGCATGTTATGCAATGCATACGTGAGCTAGAGGCCTAATATATCAATAAAATACGGTTTTTTGCGTATTTTATTG
>JANOTE010000013.1:0-2975 GCA_031416195.1 Rhodoferax sp. | reverse complement strand
ACCCAGGAGCGGCATGTCAATATCGTCGCCGGCCGTGCGATATTTGCTGATCGCGCGCCGCGCCTGTATGCGTACGTGCACAAGCAAGTGCCATCGGCGGCCGCGCGGTTGGATCCATTTCTCCACACCAGTGGAGTGGGTGGGGCCAAACGAGCGGGTCACCGTGATCAGCGACGACTCTGGCGAGTTTGGAGAGGCGGTGCAGAACAGCGAGCTCGCCAGGGGACGCATCCTTGACTGGTTTCACATCGCAATGAAGTTCAAGGCCGCTGAGACCTCTTTTTTTGGCAGCGCGGTGATCGAGCCTTTGCAGCGAGAATCGGTGACGACTGAGATCGAGCACGCCAAGTGGCTGGTGTGGCACGGCAAAGGAGGAAAATCGGTGGCCCGGATCAAAGCGCTTGACGCCTCGCTGATGCCGAGAAAGGGTTATGAGTTCTCGACGTTGTGGTGGAATTTGCACCGCCTGTCCTCCTATATCGCCAACAACGCCGGTACGCTGGTGAACTATGGCGCTCGTTACCACAAGGGGCTGCCGATTAGTAGCAGTGAGTGTGATCACTCAATTTCAGGGACCAATAATCATTTTTCGTGATGGTCATTTTTGCAAGACTTTCAAACAAAACAGCGTCGGTATTGCTACAGACGCTGTTTTGTATTGAGACCTGTTGCTACTCAGAACGGCTCACCAGGATGGGGGTGTTCCCATGGTTTGTCACTATTGAACTGGTGCTTGGTTTTCTTGCCGTAATGTCGATAAATCCGCTGGCCATAGCGACTCAAGAAGTTTGCGGTGATCACCTCCAGGTACTCATGGATTTCGACGGCAGCTTCATCGGACAGCGTGCGGGTTTGGGTGCATGCACACATCGGGCATGGATAGCGGTGCTTGGGCTTCTTCATGATCAACGTCCTTGTGCGGCGCGCCGCACAGTAGGCTTTGCCGGTGGCGCAAAGACATCCATGTACAACTTCTCATCGAGCAGTGGCAAGTCCTTTTGCGCCGCACAGGCCAGCAGTTCCGCCGCCATCGTCGTCAGAACCCGATAGTTGCCAGCCGCATGGTCACACAAGGTATGGCGTAACTGCTGCGTCATCAAACTGGCATTGCCTGCCCCGGCCAACAAATGCTCCAGGCAGGCCAACAGTTCATCCCGACTGGCAAACTCGGTGGCCAGGCGGGTACGAATGCGGCTACCCAGGGGAATGAGCTCTTCGCGGCGCAGCTTCTCGATCAGCCTGGCGTCGCCCGCCATCACGATACACAACAGCGACTGGGAATCAAAGCTCGAACTCGCCAGTAGACGCAACTCCGACAACACCTGAGACGTCATTTCCTGCGCCTCATCAACCAGCAGCACCGCCCGACAGCGACTGGACTCCATGTGGGCAAGCCAACGCGCACGCAAAGCCTTGAAGCCGCCCCAACGGTTGCTGGGTCGCAGCGGCACGCCAAAGACATCGCCCAGTTCACGGTAAAAGTCCGCCAGATTGCTTTGCGGGTGATTGATGGCGCCCACCGTCACATCGGGCAACTTCTTCAATCGCTCGGCCAGCACGCGCAACACAATGCTCTTGCCGCTACCCGGATCGCCGTGCACCATGGCGAATCCTCCTTCGCGGATTTGTGCATGCTCAATGCGCCAACAAAAACTCTCTATCTTCTGCGGCACGTAGATCGCATCCACGGGCAATTCTGGCGAGAAGGGATTGAACTTGAGCCCGTACAGGGCCAGTAGTTTGTGATTCATGGACAGACCTCATCGGTGATGGTTGGGGTGATTGGGGTTGGCATGATGGGCAAATAGGCCGGCGGCACGCCGGTGGCGGCGTAGTCGGCCAGAATCTGCGTCATCAAAGCAGGTAGGCCCTTGGGGGTAACCGGTGACAGATCAACATCGGCGGGACTGAGCCTGCGCCGCTGGCCATTGGCGTTGGCGGACTTGTCCAATGGTTTGACTGGGCACAGGATGGCGCCGGTGCGCGCATCCACCAGGTCGACCCGCGACAAATCCCAGCGCGCATAGTGCAAATGGACCTGCTCCAGATGCCGGTAGCGCGACGGTATTTCAAAGCGAGCACCATTGAGGCTGACGGTTCCGTCCGAGCGCCTTTGGCGTCGCATCACCTCGATCCGAAAGCTGTTTGTCAGAGTTGCACTTGTCGGACAGGGGCGTGACACGTTGGGGCCAGCCAAATAGTGCTCCATTGGCGTGGCATCAATCTCGCTGTGACGTGTGCGGTGGTATTCCTGCTCGGTCCAGGCTTGGGTCGCCAGATTCAAGGCGTCCAGGCCCAAGCTTTGCTCGCCTTCGAGCATGGCCATCAAGCGCCCTTCAAGGCGGCCCCAGAAGGATTCCTGCTTGGCGTTCTGGTACGGCGAATACGGCAGCGTGGTTTGGTGCACGATGCCAAGTGCCGCCAAGCCGTTGGTGGTTTCCTCAGCCAGCATCGCCGCCCCGTTGTCGGTCATCAGCGCACGCGGCAGGCCACGCTTCATGAAGGCCTGGCACAGGGCATGGATCAGGCTTTGCGCCGTCTCATCCAGATACCACTGCAAGTGGCACACCAGACGGGAGCGGTCGTCGATCACGCACAGGATCATCGGCGTCACCCACTGCCCCAAACGGGTGAGCACCTTGCGCGAGCCGTGGTGGAAGTCTAGGTGCCACAAGGCGTTGACGTGGTCCACCTCGAAGCTGCGCACCTCCAAGCGCTCCAGGCGGTCACGCGCGGCCAGTGCCCCGGCAGTAGCGCGTTTGGGCTGGGCCTGGCGAAACATGCCTTGGGCCAAGAGGTAACGGCGCACGGTTTGGTAGGAAGAGGCAGAAGACGAAGACGAAGAAGTGGGGGCTGCGCCCCCACATCCGTGCAAGGCTGCGCGCAGGGTGTCAAAGTGCAGTTGTGCCCGCCAGCCTGGGTGTCAGCGGTTCTGCAGGGGCAAGGTTTCGATTACCAAATTCGATAGGGAGGGG
>JANOTE010000012.1:0-2701 GCA_031416195.1 Rhodoferax sp. | reverse complement strand
AAATTTCCGAAGGGGTATAGCTCAATTGGCAGAGCGTCGGTCTCCAAAACCGAAGGTTGTAGGTTCGATTCCTACTGCCCCTGCCACCTGAATCAGCCAATTAGGTGGTCAACTTAGTGACAATGGCCCGCTATGCGAATAGCGGGCTTTGGTGTCTAAAGAACGCGTGTAGTTTTAAGGCTCAGCCAGAGTGCAATTGAGCAAAAGAGATTGAAGACAGAAGATGGCTACACCTCAAGTTCAAACAGTCAGTACCACGCTCGACAAAGCAAAACTTGCCGCCGCTGTAGCGTTGGCCGTTGCCGCGTTGGCGGCGTTTTACCTGCTGACCAAACAAGGACAGGTTGCGCAATGGGGTGCCTTAATCTTGGGGCTGGCAGCAGCTGTGGTGATGTTTTTCACTTCCGAGCCGGGCAAAGAGCTTTTTGCATTCGCACGCGACGCTTGGCGCGAGGTCAAAAAAGTGGTTTGGCCGGCCCGTAAAGAGGCGATTCAAATGACCGCCTATGTATTCGCGTTCGTTTTTGTCATGGCGCTTTTCCTGTGGCTGACTGACAAAACGCTTGAATGGGTGTTCTACGACTTGATTCTGGGATGGAAAAAATGACAGCAGATGCAGTAGACGCACCGTTGGTCGAAATTTTGGCGGCGCAAGATGGCGATCCTGCGGCACCCGCGCCGCTGGCACCGCCTGCGAACCCCGACCTGCGCTGGTACGTTGTTCATGCCTATTCCGGTATGGAAAAAGCAGTGGAGCGCAATATCCTTGAGCGCATCAACCGCGCAGGCATGCAAGCCAAATTCGGTCGTATTCTGGTTCCCATGGAAGAAGTGGTCGAAATCAAAAACGGCCAGAAAAAAACCACCGAGCGCAAGTTTTTCCCCGGCTACGTGCTGGTCGAAATGATCATGGACGACGAGAGTTGGCATCTGGTCAAGCACACCAACAAGGTGACAGGTTTTGTCGGCGGTGCCAAGAACCGTCCTTCGCCGATTTCTGAAGCCGAAGTCATGAAGATCGTCAACCAGATGCAGGAGGGCACTGAGAAGCCCCGCCATAAAGTTGAGTTCATGGTCGGCGAGTATGTGCGCGTGAAAGACGGCCCTTTCACCGACTTCAACGGCTCCGTGGAAGACGTGAATTACGAGAAAAGTAAAGTGCGCGTGTCAGTGACTATTTTTGGTCGCGCCACGCCGGTCGAGTTGGAGTTTTCACAGATTGAGAAAACTTAATCTGGAAGTTCAGGAAAAGAGTTCGCATTTTTTCGACTCGGTGCGGATGTTTGAAGTGAGTCGTTAACCCCGGGAAGCTTGGGGCTTGCAAATCAGTGCGAGACCTTAAGCGTTATGACCCGTAAGGAGTAAAGCATGGCGAAAAAAATCGTCGGTTTTGTCAAGCTGCAAGTGCCAGCAGGCAAGGCCAACCCGTCCCCCCCGATTGGCCCCGCATTAGGCCAGCGTGGTTTGAACATCATGGAGTTCTGCAAGGCATTTAACGCGCAGACCCAAGGGATCGAGCCCGGCCTGCCGTTGCCCGTGGTGATCACGGCATTTGCAGACAAGAGTTTCACATTCATCATCAAATCGCCACCCTCGTCGATTTTGATCAAGAAGGCCGCCAAGATTGACAAGGGCTCACCGCGCCCGCATCAAGACAAGGTTGGCAAAGTGACCCGCGCGCAGCTAGAAGAGATCGCAAAGGCCAAAATGAAAGACTTGACTGCTGCCGACTTGGACGCAGCCGTTCGCACCATTGCCGGCTCTGCCCGCTCGATGGGCGTGAATGTGGAAGGTGTTTAACATGACGCAACTCTCCAAAAAACAAAAAACCTTCGCTGGTAAAGTGGACAGCAACAAGCTGTACCCCTTGGCGGATGCCCTGGGTATCGTCAAAGAGTGCGCAACCGCCAAGTTTGATGAATCCATCGACGTTGCGGTTCAACTCGGTATTGATGCCAAAAAATCAGACCAAGTTGTGCGTGGTGCAGTCGTATTGCCCAACGGAACCGGCAAAACCAAACGTGTCGCCGTGTTTGCCCAAGGCGCCAAAGCTGAAGAAGCGCGCGCCGCAGGTGCTGACATCGTCGGCATGGATGACCTCGCCGCCATGGTCAAAGCCGGTGACATGCCCTTTGACATTGTGATCGCCGCACCTGATGCGATGCGCGTCGTGGGTACGTTGGGCCAGATTCTTGGCCCCCGGGGGTTAATGCCGAACCCCAAAGTTGGCACCGTCACTCCTGATGTGGCCACGGCAGTGAAGAACGCCAAGGCGGGTCAAGTCCAGTTCCGTGTTGATAAGGCCGGCATCGTGCACTCCACCATTGGCCGTCGCTCGTTTGATTCCGCCAAGTTGCAAGGCAACCTGGTCGCGTTGGTTGATGCACTGACCAAGGCCAAACCCGCAGCCAGCAAAGGTGTTTATTTGAGGAAGATTGCAGTATCCAGCACGATGGGTGTGGGTGTTCGTGTGGACACTCAAACCCTTTCTGCGTGAGCGAAAGAATAACAGCTAAAGAAGAATTCCGGTCCTTTGAAAGAAGGGCCTGATGTGGTGGGCTGGTCGCCCTCAAAAAGTGACCAGGCCATCCAAGACCGTTGGTGGGCCGATCACAGCAATGTGGCGAGGCGCTTAATCATTGAATTTGAGGGTGAACCTCGGGTTCATGCCAACGCAGATGGCGATCCCGCTGCATGATGG
>JANOTE010000011.1:0-20494 GCA_031416195.1 Rhodoferax sp. | reverse complement strand
GTGATCTGGATGTAGATCAGCTGGTCAAGCGTGTCTGCACCTGCGCCTACAGAGTCGGCGTAGTTGGCAATCAGCTTCATGACCATCGCCAGCCACTGGGCGTGCGTCATCGGGTTTTTAATGCGCAATTCAGCCAGACTGCGATCCAGCCGCGCCATGTGGTGGCTGAATCGAAACGGCTGACCGGCGTACACCGGAGCCACTTCGTAGATGCCATCGCCAAAGATAAAACCGCGATCCATGACGCTGATTTTTGCGTCGGGCAGCACAGTGAAGTCGCCGTTGAGATAGCAGGGAAGCGGGGGCAGTGATGTCATGTCCAAATTATCGCTGTGTGCCGGATCAACGTCTGTCAGCAGAGTCTGATTGCTTTTGCGTCACCGGCAGATGTCAGGATTAAAATTTACCACAAATGTGGTGAGATATTTGGTAAAATTAACCCAGGAGTTAATTTTTAGATAAAACTGACCAAAATCGTCAAATTATTGAATGTTTTTAGCCCGTAGCTCTCGAAAAATATGCATAGTAAGCTATTTTATTAATAGCAACTTACTGACCGCAACATCAATGCAACGGCAGCGCAGGGTTGCGATGGCTTGAGCCCTCGCATCGCGCTGAGCAAAGCAGTCTTGCCCGCTTCTTTTTTGCCGACAAGGCATGTGAGGTCGCCAATTCCGAACTCTTTGCTGTCCTCCACTGAGCGATAGTTTTGAACCCGTACTTTTATAAGCTTCAAGATGTCTTCCCCGAGCGTTTAAATATGAACTGAATGTTATTGCGCAGATGCGCTTTTCGCTACCCTCACTCCCACTCAATCGTCGCAGGCGGCTTCGACGACACGTCATACGTCACCCGGTTAATCCCCCGCACTTCGTTGATGATGCGGCTGGACACCTTCTTGAGCAACGCGTAGGGCAATTCAGCCCAGTCTGCCGTCATGAAGTCGCTGGTCTGCACGGCGCGCAGTGCCACTACGTAGTCGTAGGTGCGGCCATCGCCCATCACGCCTACGCTTTTCACAGGCAGGAAAACCGTGAAGGCTTGGCTGGTGAGTTCGTACCAAGTTTTACCGGTGGCGGCATCTTTGAAATTTCGCAACTCGTCGATGAAGATCGCATCCGCTTTGCGCAGCAGGTCGGCGTATTCTTTTTTGACCTCGCCCAAAATGCGCACGCCCAGGCCGGGGCCGGGAAACGGGTGACGGTAGACCATGTCGTGCGGCAGGCCCAAAGCGACGCCGAGTTCGCGAACTTCGTCTTTAAACAGGTCTCGCAGGGGTTCGAGCAGCTTCAAGCCCAACTGCTCAGGCAGGCCGCCTACGTTGTGGTGGCTTTTGATGACGACGGCTTTTTTGCTTTTGGCGGCGCCGCTTTCGATCACATCGGGGTAAATCGTGCCTTGGGCCAGCCACTTCGCTCCCTTGGACAACGCGTTGGATGCCTTTAGCTTGGCGGCCTCCGCTTTGAACACCTCCACGAACTCGCGCCCGATGATTTTGCGTTTGGCCTCAGGCTCGCTCACGCCTTTTAAGTGGCCGAGAAACTGCGCCTCGGCATCAACGCGGATTACTTTGGCATGCAGTTTGCCGACGAACATTTCCATCACCATGTCGCCTTCGTTGAGGCGCAACAGACCGTGGTCTACAAAAACGCAGGTCAATTGGTCACCAATGGCGCGGTGGATCAGCGCGGCGGCAACGGATGAATCAACGCCGCCCGACAGGCCCAGAATGACTTCTTCACTGCCCACCTGCTGGCGAATTTTCTCGACCGCCTCAGCGATGTGGTCGCGCATCGCCCAATCTGCTTTGGCGCCGCAAATGTCGAGCACAAAGCGCTCCAGAATGGCGGCACCGCGCTGAGTGTGCGTGACCTCGGGGTGAAACTGCACGCCGTAAAAGCGGCGTTCTTCGTCAGCCATACCGGCAATCGGGCAACTGTCGGTGCTGGCCATGAGCTTGAAGCCGCGCGGCAGCTCGGTAACTTTGTCGCCGTGGCTCATCCACACCTGTAGCATGCCGTGGCCTTGTGGGTTGGCGTAGTCTTGAATGCCATCCAATAGCTGCGTGTGACCACGCGCGCGCACATCGGCGTAGCCGAATTCGCGCTTGTCGCTGGGTGCTACGACGCCGCCCAGTTGCACCGCCATCGTGAACATGCCATAGCAGATGCCCAGCACCGGAATGCCAAGCTCGTAGACAAGTTGCGGTGCCCGCAGTTCATGCTCTTCGTAGGTGCTGGCGTGGCTGCCTGACAGGATGATGCCTTTGAGGTTGCCGTCGCGGGCGTAGTCGCGCAGCCAATCATTGCTAACATCGCAGGAATGCACTTCGCAAAAAACGTGCGCTTCGCGGATGCGCCGGGCGATGAGCTGGGTAACTTGGGAGCCGAAATCCAGGATGAGTATTTTTTGGTGTTGCATGACAGTCAGGGCATTAGCTGGTATTCGGTCAAAAATTCAATCGGTTTGAGAATGCGAAACGAGAGGTGTGGGGTATCCGCCAGAACCAGCCAGTCTTGATCGCCAGTAATCAGGCAATCAGCTTTTGCTGAATACGCAAGGTCAAGAAAAATTTGATCGCGCGTATCGCGGCAGACAGGGATTGGATTTCTGGTGACAGCAATGAGGTTGACCGCATGAACTTGAGCATGGGGAAGATACAAGGCCAATACACGGGCAATGTCTGCTTCATTGAGTTTAAATTTTGCGTACGCCAGGACGCGCAAAAGTTCTGCCCTTGTTTCTGTAGAAATGATCGGCACTATCCGGTTTGCCTGCCATGCCAGTCGCAGCGGCTTCATCAGACCACTTCCAAAAAGAGTTGCCGAAATTACTGCGTTGGTATCGACAACGACCTTCAGCACAGCGGATTTTCCCGCCATCACGCACCATCAGCTGCGGGGTTGGCACGAGCCCACTTCACGGCATCGGCAATATCGGCTTCAGTGATGCCAAGTTTCTCTATCTTGCGCCATATCGCTTCCATGCCTTCTTCGTGTTTTTGTACCCGCACTGGTGTGAGCATGATGCAGTCATTAACCGCCTCCACCTCATAGTACTCACTGGGCGGCAATTTCGAGATCACGGCTTTTGGTAGCGTGATCTGATTTTTAGAAGTCATTTTTGCCAACATGGCGATTTCCTTAAAGTAAGAATTCCTTACTCAAACAGATCTACAAAGACAGACAAAAGACACCGGAGTTTGTCGCCGCGCCTTTCAATTTTCGATCAAGCGTTGCCAGTTCACTGCCTGTACGCATGGCCAGTTCCAGATAGGCTGCATCGTAGAAAGAGAGTTGATGTTGGCCCGCCAGGACCGCGTAGCGGTGGAGCGTGGGGGCAACATCACTCTGCGCGGTAATTCGGCGCTTCTTTGGTGATCTGCACATCATGCACATGGCTCTCGCGAATGCCAGCGGAGGTAATCTCGACGAATTCTGCTTTGTCCTGCATGTCTGCAATCGTCGCGCAGCCGCAGTAACCCATGCTGGCCCGCACGCCACCGGCCATCTGGAAGATGATCGAAACCATTGAGCCTTTGTAAGGCACGCGGCCTTCGATGCCTTCGGGCACCAGTTTGTCGGCATTCGGGTTGCCGCTGGTTGATTCCTGAAAATAGCGGTCGGCGCTGCCCTGCTGCATCGCGCCAATGCTGCCCATACCCCGGTAACTTTTGTAGCTGCGGCCCTGGAACAGCACAATCTCGCCCGGTGCTTCCTCAGTGCCGGCAAACATGCCGCCCATCATCACCGTAGACGCACCGGCCGCCAGCGCCTTGGCAATATCGCCGCTGTAGCGGATGCCACCGTCGCCAATCAGCGGAATGCCTGTACCCTTGAGCGCGATGGCCACACTGTCGATCGCCATGATTTGCGGCACACCCACGCCGGCCACGATGCGCGTGGTGCAGATACTGCCGGGGCCAATGCCGACCTTGACTCCATCCGCGCCCGCCTCCACCAATGCCAGCGCGGCTGCCCCGGTGGCGATATTGCCGCCGATCACGTCGACCTGCGGGTAGTTTTGCTTGACCCAGCGCACCCGCTCAATCACGCCTTTGCTGTGGCCGTGCGCGGTGTCCACAACGAGTGCATCAACTCCTGCGCGCACCAGCGCCTCCACGCGCTCCTCGGTGCCCTCGCCCACACCCACTGCTGCGCCCACGCGCAACTGGCCATGGGCATCCCGCGCAGCATTCGGGAAGCTGGTCTGCTTGGTGATGTCTTTGACTGTGATAATGCCCTTGAGCTCAAACGCCGGGTTGACGACCAGCAGGCGCTCCAGCTTGTGTTTGTTCAACAGCGCTTTGGCCTGGGCGGGCGTGGTGCCGTCACTTTCCTGCACGGTGATGAGCTTTTCGCGCGGTGTCATGATCTGGCTCACTGGCACGTCGTAGCGCGTTTCAAACCTCAAATCACGGCTGGTGACAATGCCCACCACCTTGCCCGCGTCGCACACCGGAAATCCCGATATTCCTAACTGCTCTGAAAGCGCTAGCACTTGGCGCACGGTATGCGAGGGCGTGATGACCACCGGATCGCGAAGCACGCCGGATTCATAGCGCTTCACTTTGGCCACCTGGGCGGCCTGCTCTTTAGGTGTGAAGTTTTTATGGACGATGCCGATGCCGCCCTCCTGCGCGATAGCGATGGCCAAACGCGCCTCAGTCACTGTATCCATCGCGGCTGAAACGAGGGGCAGGTTCAGCGAAATATTGCGGGAAAATTGTGTGGAAAGCGAGGTGTCCTTGGGGAGGATCTGGGAGTACGCTGGCACCAACAACACATCGTCGAAGGTGAGCGCTTTGCCGAGTAGGCGCATGTCAAAGCTCCAAAAAATCGATTGTACCCGTGCAAACCCTAGCGGCCTGAGCCTGCCACGGGGCGTTAATTGGGGAATTTCAGTGTCAACGCTAAAATAAAGGGATGCACATGACTGACAAAAAGCACTCGTCCAATTTGTTATCCAACTCGACAGGCGCGCTGGCCAGACATGCCGTGACGGCAATGGTCGTAACGCTTGGCCTGTTGGCGACAAGCGCGTTCGCCCAATGGACGTGGCTGGACAAAGATGGCCGCAAGGTCTACAGCGACAAGGCACCGCCGACCGATATTCTGGAGAAAAACATCATCAAACGCCCCGGTGGTCAAGCCGGTGCAGCCAATGCCGCAGCCAACACGGCAGCCAGCGCCAAAGCCCGCGTGATCACGGACGGCGTGGCGGCTGATGAGGCGATTGCCGCGGCACAGCCAGGCGCTTCGGCACCGCAAGCTCCCCAGTCATCCGCCAGCGCGCCCAAGTTGGCCAGCGTTGACAAAGAGTTGGAAAAGAAGAAAAAAGAAAAGGAAGAGGCTGAAGCCGCCAAGCGCAAAGAAGAAGAGCAGCGCGTGACCAAGGCCAAGATCGAAACCTGTGCCCGTGCCAAAACCGCCAAAACAACGCTGGACTCGGGCGTGCGCCTGGGAGTGACCAATGCCAAAGGCGAGCGCGAGGTGATGGAAGACGCGGCCCGTACGGCAGAGAGCAAGCGGGTACAGGGCATCATTGATTCGAGCTGTAGATAACCGTCAATGCCCCGTCAATACCCCGTCTTGGCGCCAGGCCGCGATTTGGAAAACAAGCCCGCTTTCTTGGCACCCTGGTTGACAAAACGTTGCCGTCGTGCGACCTTCGGGTCTACCTTCAAAGGGCGATAAATCTCGACGCGGTCTTGATCACGCAGCGCTTGGGTGAGTTCAGCTTTTCTATTCCACACCCCAACGTTCAGAGGGCCTGACGCCAACTCAGTGAACTGCGCTATCAATCCGCTGGCGGACAGCGCATTCGCCACAGAACTGGCTTCGACCAAAGTCAGCGCGATCTCATGCACCTCGCGGGCAGCGGGTGAATAAGTCACAGTCACCCGAATCCGTCGATCAGGCATAAACCTGCTGCGCGCGCTTCACAAATGCATCGACCAAGCTGCCTGCGATCTTGTCAAACACCGGGCCCACCAGTTTGGCCAATGTGGCGCTGTCAAAACCATAATTCAGATTGAGCACCACCTTGCAGGCGCGCTCGCTGCCGTCGCCCAGGGGCAGAAAATTCCACTCACCTTCGAGTTTTGAAAACGGCCCGTTCACCAGGTTGATGACAACTTGCTGGCCTTCAACATGAACATTTCGTGTGGTGAATTTTTGATGGATGCCGCCAAAAGTGATGCCGATTTCGGCGGTCATGCCCGCATCGTCGGTAGACAATATTTTGGTGTGGTCGCACCAGGGCAGAAACTTCGGATAGTCAGCCACCGCTGTCACCAAGGCATACATTTCAGCAGGGCTGTACCAAATCAGCACTGACTTGTGAATGGACTTGCTGAGGGTTTTCATAGAATAGGGGTCGCGCCGATTGTAGACATCTGTTTGTTTGCAGCCCCTACCGCCCTCACCTTTTGCACATGGCCAAAAAACCCGACACCCCCGTTAAAAACGCCCGCATTGCCGACAACAAAAAGGCCGCCTACAACTATTTTTTTGAGGAGCGGCACGAGGCGGGCTTGGTGCTGGAGGGCTGGGAGGTCAAATCGCTGCGCGAAGGCAAAGTGCAGTTGACCGATGGCTATGTGGTCATCCGCGAGGGCGAGTTGTTTTTGATCGGCCTGCAGATCACCCCACTGAATACCGCGTCCACCCACATCAGCCCGGACAAGGTGCGCACCAAAAAGCTCTTGATGAAGAAGGAAGAAATCCGGCGCCTGAGCATCAAGGTCGAGCAAAAAGGCTACACCTTGGTGCCCATCAACCTGCACTGGAAAACTGGCAAGGTAAAGTGCGAAATCGCCCTGGCCAAAGGCAAAGCCGAGCATGACAAGCGCGACACCATCAAAGACCGCGAAGGCAAGCGCGAGGTGGATCGGGCGATGAAGGAGCGCAAGCGCTGAGGTTCATCAGGAACATTGAACGCTTCTTTTTTTATAGCTTATTGCGTATATCCTTCGTGGGCCGGAGGGCTAGATTATTCGTATTTTAGTCAAACTTGCGATTTTCAGCACCTAATATACCCGTATTGGGTATTTTAACATTTCTGTGTGGCTAGTTCAACCTAACCAGCACTTCGTGCGCGTCTTCCATGACCAGAAGTGTGGCCTCGTCTACAGAGCACACCTTTGCGCACAGTAGCGCTGCCAGGCCAACGTTGCTCGGGCTCAAGCCCAACAGTTCCTGGATGTCCGAGCCCCACTCGGGCATGAGCAAAAAAAGGCTGTCTTTGGCCGTGCCACGGACAAGCGACTTCTGGTGGGGCTTCAGCGCTGCCAAGGTCAGTTTTACAGCGTGCTGGAGGCTGCTGTTGGCGACAATTAACTCGGGTTTAGGCTGTTGCGCTCGGGGACTCGCTGCACCGAACAGCGCAGCTAGAAGGCAGATTGCGACGCGCGCTGGTAATGGCATGGGGCCTTAACGGTCAATTTTCAGCAAAGTGCTCTCAACGGATGCGCGCTAACAGCCCACGGGCTCACAAAAAATGGCTCGACCATCTGCGCTGTCACTTCTTCAATTGCCGCCGGGCTCCAAAGCGGGGTGCGGTCTTTGTCGATGGCTTGAGCGCGGATGCCTTCGACGGTTTCGCTGTGCGACGGCGACCTGCCCAGATGCTTGGGGTTAAAGCAATGGTGAACCAAATCACGCTCCATGCGCAGGTCGTCGGCCAAGCTCATGCTGCGTGCGCGGCGGATTTGTTCCAGCGTGACGTGCAGCATCAAAGGCGATTTGTGCCGCAGCCGGGTTAGCGTTTCCTGCGCCCACGCGCTAGTATCAGCTTGAAGGGCGACGATGATTTCGGTGATGCTGTTTTGCGAGAAAACTGGATCAACCAGCGATCTGGCTCTCTCAGAATGGTTTTTGGTTGCTATTGAATGTAAAGCGATCAGGTTTTGAATCTCATCTTCCGACGCTGAACCCAACTCGCCCAGCTCCTGCCACATTGCAGGCATGCTTTGCGAATCAAGCAACGTATCGGCCAAGCCAAACGCCACGGCATCGTTGGGTGCAACCAACTCGCCCGTCAAGCCCAGCCACTCGCCGATGTGGCCGGGGCAGCGACTCAAAAAGTAACCCCCACCGACATCCGGGAACAGACCGATCTGCGTCTCGGGCATCGCCATTTTGGTGTGCTCGGTGACGATACGCATCGACATGCCCTGCGCCAACCCCATGCCGCCGCCCATCACGATGCCGTCCATGAACGCGATGGTGGGCTTGCCGTAGTTGTGGATGAGGTGATTGAGCGCGTATTCCTCGGTGAAGAAATCTTCCAGCGCCGAGTCGCCCGCGAGTGCCGCTTGATGGAAAAAACGGATATCGCCACCCGCGCAGAACGCGCCAAAAGCCCCCGCTTTGTTGACACCGCGCATCGCCACGGCATGAATGGCATCGTCATCCTGCCACGCCTTCAATGTCTGCGTGATGCTGCGGATCATGCCCAATGACAGGGCATTGAGCGCGGCGGGCCGGTTCAGGGTGATGAAGCCGACGTTGCGGCGCACCTCGGTTAAAACTTCGTTGTGGGAGATTGCGCTTTGGGTCATGGAGGAAGGTATTGTCGATTAAAAATGAACCTGGGAGTTAATTTTAAGTTGAAAATCATGGATTTTACTGAAATTATAGATTAAATTACGGCTTGGCCCACGAATTACATGCGCAATAAGCTATATTAATAATAGCAATTATAAGAATAATGGCAGATATAGCCGTAGCATCGAATGAGTTCGATTCGCCCGGTAAACTAAGGGGAGGGGTGTTGCCTGGTTTTGTTGGGGCATCCGCAATTCACAATGGAAGACTACGCGCACCATGGCTCAATCGGATCTGCACAAACTGGCCGCACTCGTTGAGAAGGAGCGCGAACCTCTGCTTGCGCAATGGCGAAAGCAGGTACGCGCACTGCCGTCAGCCAGGCACCTGGATACGCCCACGCTCAACGATCACATTCCGAACCTGCTGACCGAATTGGCCGAGGCGCTCGAGAAAAACTCAAGTCAGACGATCCCGGAGTCGCTGGTCGAGGAAAGTGCCCAGATCCACGGCGAGCAGCGGCTGAACGATGGCTTTGACATTGACGAGGTGGTTGCGGAATACAACATCCTTCGCGGATGCATTCACGATCTAGCCGATGAAAATGACATCCGGCTGCAAGGTCGGCCCTTTCATGTCATCAACCGAGTCTTCGACTTGGCGATTGGCATGGCATTGCAGACCTACTCAAGACTGCGAGCTTTGGAGGTTAAGCAAAAGCGTGAGGAGTATCTCGCCTTCGTGGCCCACGATCTGCAAACGCCTTTGTTTGCGATTTCGCAGGCCGGGCGGGTGCTTGAAAACCGATTGCCCAAGTCGGGCTTTACGCCAGACTCTGCCCAAATGCTCAAAACGCTGCGCCGCAGTGTGCAGCAGCTTGAAAGCCTGGTTCGCAAAGTGCTGGATGAAAACTCGAGCCTGGAAAATTTGGAGGACACGAAGACGCAACATGGCATCAAACTGGAACGACGCGAATTTGACCTGTGGCCTTTGGTTGAGTCTTTAATAGAGGAAATCCAGCCCGTCGCCGACAGCGCCAAAGCGCGCCTGATCAACCAAGTGCCGGATGATCTGACCGCTTTTGCCGATGCCGGTTTGCTGAAACGAGTGTTCCAGAACCTGGTGTCCAACGCCATTCGATACACGCCCAACGGAGAAATTGTGGTTGCAGCAACGATTGCCAGCCCAGACGGCGACGCGCACGGTGGCATTGATTGCTGGGTGACTGACAACGGCGCAGGAATCCCCAATGACATGCTGGCCAGCGTGTTCAACAAGGGCGAATCCGACCCAAACAATGCCGAGGGCACCGGCTTGGGTCTGGCCATCGTGCAAAGGTTCGTTGAGGCCCATGGCGGATCCGTCAGCGTTGAATCGACCGAGGGCAAAGGCTCAACCTTTCGGTTCTCGCTGCCGCACAAAACCCGCGCGTCATAGACTGGCAACGATCCCGCTACCTTCGCTGGCGCCAGCCCACCAGCTCGTTGGTCACCAGCGCGCCAATCACTAGCGCGCCGCCGAGCAAAACGGTTGAGTTGGGTGCCTCGTTGGCACCCAGCCAGACCAGGATGATGCCGAAGGGCACCTCCAACAGCGCCAGCAGCGAGACCTCAGGGGCCTTCAAAACCCTCGCGCACATTACCGACAGCACGCACGGCACAGCCAGTTGGCCCATACCCAGAGATGCCAGCAGCGCAAGGTCAAACTGGGTCGCCGCAAACGGCAATGCCATCGGCAAGGTGAGCAGGCAGGAAAACACGGCCCCCATCATCACGGCGGACATCAGATCGACATCGTGGCCCTGGTCATGCGCGTTTTGCGTGATCGTCCAGTTGATCGCCGCCGCCAGCGGCACACCTAAAGCCACCAGCGTGCCCAGCAATTGCCCGCCTTGCAGTTGAGCCGCAAACATCCACGCGATGCCGATGCCCGCCACCGCAATGGCGACCCAGGTACGCCGTGGAATTTTTTGCCCGATGAAAACCCGCGCGATCAGCGCTGTGAGCAGTGGGCCGATGGCCATGGTGACCAGCACATTGGCCACACTGGTGAGCGTGAGCGCCATCATGTAGAAAGTGAACATACCGCACCAGCACAGACTGGAAAACCAGAACGTTTTGCCCGCGTGGCGAATTTTTGCAAACACGCCGCGCCCCATGAACAGGGGCAAAATCACCGCCAGGCTGACGACTGTGAAGAAGCTGCGCCAAAACGTCACCTCAAAGCTTTTGGCCGCCTCCAAGTGGCGCGTGACCACCCCTGCGGTAGACCACAGGAAGGTCACCAGCAGCATCAAGACGACGGCGCGGTTGTGGCTGAGGCTGAAATAGCGCATTGGTTAAGTGGCGTAGGTAGGTTCGACTGAGATTGTCAGTCACAGCGGGTTGCGACTCCTCAAGCAAGAGTCCGGGAAGAATTATTGGATTTTCAACCACATGGCATGGCAACCAAACCAGGCAATCCAGCAATTACAGATTCAAGGCGTTGATTCCAGCAGCGCCAAACTGCACCGTCGCACTTGAAATCGCAAAACTGGAAGTTTTAACCGTCATAGTGATACCGACACCCCACCACAACAACATCTTCATCGGTCGCGCGATAAACCAGCCGGTTCGCTTCATCAATACGCCGTGACCAATAGCCCGACAGATTGCCCACCAACGCCTCCGGCTTGCCAATGCCGGTAAACGGGTCGCGCGCAGCGGCATCGAGCAAGATGTTGATGCGCTTTAGGGTTTTGCGGTCTTGGCTATGCCAGTAGGTGTATTGCTCCCAGCCTTCGGGCACAAAACAAATGTTGCGCATGGCCTGTGTGGCTGCGCGTGGATCAGGCGACGGAAAGAAGTTTGCGGGCCCGGGCTTTGCCCGCCTTGTCTTGGGCGATGGCTTTGGCCAGTTTGGCCGCGTTGGCCGAAGATGACACCAAATGCAAGGTTTCCATCACGCTTTGGTAGTGGTCAAACGACATGACTACGGCATCAGCCCCGTCGCGCCGGTTGATGATGGTGATGTCGTGATCGTCCGTCACCGCATCCAGCACGGATTTTAGGGAATTTCTGGCTTCAGAGTAGCTAACGACTCGCATGCTTGCACCTTGTTGACTTGGTCAATCGATTGTACATGTCAAGTGGCGAGTTTGCAGCCAATTTGCGGTTGAGCCGCTATTGCCTCGGAAACCAAAAAGCCCCGTAAACACAAGGCTTACGGGGCTTAGCATCTGGCGGAGAAGGCGGGATTCGAACCCGCGGAAGGTATAACCCTTCGCACGCTTTCCAGGCGTGTGACTTAAACCGCTCATCCACCTCTCCAGAACCCTGATTTTACCTGACGCGATTCGCTGATCTGCAACGGCGCGGTATCCACGCCAAAAATTCTTTCACACGCAGAGGCAAGAAAAGGGCGAGAGAACGGCAAGGCAATCGCGTGAAAAAGCAAGAATGTTATAATAAAGTTATTACTTTGGAGAGAATGATATGCTTTCAACTGTGCGTCAAATCGGGAACTCTCGAGGGGTGCTGATACCGGCTGCGTTTCTTGCCATGTGCCAAATTGAAGATCAGGTTGACATGCGGTTTGAGAATGGAGCCATCATCATCAAACCCGTCAAACCAACACTGCGTGCCGGGTGGTTTTCTGACATTAAGCCCCCGTCAAGTCAAGCCATCCAGCAGGAAAACGAGGCAGCGCTGGACTGGGAGGGTGTGCCAGCGTCCGATGACGGCGAGTGGCAATGGTGATAAAGGTGACACAGGTAACACCGACCGTGCTTCGCGGCGAGGTGTATTGGGTCAATCTGGATCCCACGATTGGCACGGAGATTCAAAAAACCCGCCCAGCGCTGGTTGTGTCACCAAATGACATGAACGCCGCCCTGGCGCGCGTGATCATTGCGCCTTTAACCAGTGCGGGGCGCGCTTTGGGTTGTCGCCCAGAGATCCTTTTCCAGAAGAAGAATGCTCGAATCCTGCTGGATCAGATTCGCTGTGTTGACAAAGTTCGGCTTGGCAAAAAGATAGGCAAGGTGGATGAAAAGCTTTGGCACGCGGTACTGCTGGAGATGCTGGCGTAGTTGAATTTGGGCGCAAAAAAAAGCCACCCGAAGGTGGCTTTTGAAACCTGGGAAAGACTACTGAATTGGATCAGTTCAGCGCAACTTTCTTGTCGCCTTTGTAGGTGTACAAAGTCATTGCGGGGTTTTTCAACTCACCATTGGTCTCAAACTGCACCGTGGTGGTGATGCCCTTGTAGTTGGTGGCACCGATCATGGGGCCGTAGACTTTGGGGTCAATGCTGTTGGCGCGCTTCATTGCGTCGACCAACACATGCACCGCGTCGTACACATACGGGCTGTAGACTTGGAACTGCTTGGGATACTTGGCCTCATAGCGCTTCATCCAGGCATCGCCGCCGGGCATTTTGGCCAGCGATGCGCCGCCTTCAGCGCACACCACGTTGCTCAGCGTCTTGGCACCAGCGGACTGTTTGATCAGGTCATTGGTGCAGATCCCGTCACCACCGAAGTACTTGACGTTGGTCAGTCCCAATTGCTCCATCTGGCGCAGCATCGGGCCAGCTTGAGGATCCATGCCGCCGAAGAATACGCCGTCCGGGTTTTTAGCCTTGATGGCGGTCAAGATGGACATAAAGTCCACTGATTTATCAGTGGTGAACTGCTCGTCCACGATGGTGATGCCTTTGGCAGCAGCGGTTTTCTTGAACACTTCAGCCACGCCTTGGCCGTAAGCGGTACGGTCGTCAATCACGGCGATGCGCTTGAGCTTCAACGCATCAGCGGCGTAGAACGCCAGGCCAGCGCCTAATGCGTTGTCATTAGCCAGCAGACGCCAAGTGGTTTTGTAGCCCGGCTTGGTCAAGTTGGGGTTGGTGGCGGACGGCGTGATGTGCGGAATGCCGCAGTCGTTGTAGATTTTGGACGCGGGGATGGTCGTGCCCGAGTTCAAATGGCCCGCAACGCCCGCAACTTTTGCATCACACAGTTTTTGTGCCACCGCAGCGCCCTGCTTGGGATCGGCTGCATCATCCTCGGCCACGAGTTCGAACTTGGCTTTTTTGCCGCCGATCATGACGCCAGCGGCGTTCAAATCATCAATGGCCATGCGTGCGCCGTTTTCATTGTCTTTGCCGTAGGCTGCCTGTGCGCCCGAGATCGGTGCGACGTGACCAATCTTCACAACCAAGTCTTGCGCGAAAGCCACGCCGACTGACACAGCCATCGCTGCGGCAACAGTAACTTTTAATTTCATTTGCATAAACAACTCCAGATTAAGAACATGGGGAAACCAGATAAATCAAAAATGTGAATTTTATAGCTCCACGGGCGGCACGATACCGCAATTCATGGGCCAACTCTATAGGGAAGATACCAAGCAACCCTTGTCAACCGGGGGTCTTGCGGGAACGTACCAGTTCCGCGCTGACACCCTCCCGAACCGTCTCGCTCACCACGGCTTCGATTTCCTGCGCTATGAGGGGCATCAAGGCATCCATATGGCCTTGAATGATCTCGCTTACCGCGAGCTTGAGGCGATTTTGCAGCGGCACCTCCAACCTGAACAGAATCTTGCTGACGTTCATCTCGACCACGGAAGGGTTTTCCGCATCCATGCCACTGCCTTGCCGCCCGGTTTTCAGCGGGGTGGCAAACACGGCATCTCCGGGGCTTGATTGGGGTGCATCCGCGCTGGTTTGCACTACTTCGGTGAGCGTGGGCAAAAAGCGCGGAGGTTGTTTGGCTTTGGTAAGCATCAGGCGGGAGATTTTGAGGCCAGATCGTGCGGGATGATCGCATAGCCCCGATGGGCGTAATGTTTCCAGCGGTCGCGTGCGCTCAGGCGATCTTCTTCACCCGCGCCGACCAGTTCCACCAGCCGCTCGAACCGCTCAAACCCTTGCGGTACGGCATCGCCCAGGTTGACCAATACCAGACGTGCCTGACGGATGGGATCTGTGGAATCCGCCATGGGTGCTCTCAAATCAAACGTCGCTGTCTGAGCTTGCAGCAAGACTGCGGGCATGCCAAGCAAAATGGGAGATGCGCTGACCAAAGCCGCATCCGCATCGGCAAAACAATGCGCAATAAAGTCCAGCGGTGAGATAGTCCACAACAGCGTGTCAAGGGTTGCCAGAGTCTCAGGTGCTGCGGTCACGACGACTTGGCTGCCCCCATTGACTGCTTTGCGCAGCAGACGGCAGGCATACGCCAGTTTGTCTGGCGCGTTGAAGTGAAAGGAGATTTCGGTCAAACGGCTGGGCTACCCAATTGGCGGGGCAATAGCAGCGTCACCAGGCTGGCCATCAAGCTGGCTTGCGCTTGGCCTTGGCAGCGGTTTTTGGTGCCGCCTGGGGCTCAGCCTGCGCCGTCGCGGCCATCGCCATCACGAAGTCCAGCAGCAGACCGACCGGGCGGCCCGTGGAACCTTTAGCTGCCCCACTTTTCCATGCGGTGCCGGCAATGTCTAGGTGACCCCATGGGAACTTCGTTGCAAACCGTTGCAAAAATTTTGCGGCGGTGATGGCTCCACCGGCCCGGCCAGCGATATTGGCCACATCGGCAAAATTGGTTTTCAAACCTTCCGCGTAATCATCGTCCAGCGGCATGCGCCAGCAGTGGTCTTGCGATGACTCGCCCGCTGCGTAAAGCTGCTTGGCCAATTCGTTCGTGCTGGCAAACATGCCACTGCGCACGGCCCCCAGGGCGACCACGCAGGCACCCGTCAGCGTGGCGATGTCGACCACCGCACGCGGGTTGAAGCGCTCTGCATAGGTGAGCGCATCGCACAGAACCAGACGGCCTTCTGCGTCGGTGTTCAAAATTTCGATGGTCTGGCCGCTCAGGCTGGTCACCACATCGCCCGGCTTGACGGCGCGGCCATCGGGCATGTTTTCACAAGCGGGGATAAGACCGATCAGATTGATGACGGGCTTGATCTCCGCCACCGCGCGGAACACGCCCAGCACGCTGGCAGCACCACACATGTCAAACTTCATCTCGTCCATTTCGGAGGCGGGCTTGATTGAAATGCCGCCGGTGTCAAAGGTGATGCCTTTGCCCACCAGCACCACGGGGGCTTGTGTCTTGGGCGCACCGTCATAGCGCAGCACGATAAAGCGCAGCTCCTGTTCAGACCCTTGCGCTACCGCCATGAACGAGCCCATGCCCAGTTTGGCCACCTGCTTGGGGCCCAACACCTCACACTTCACCAGCGGCAACTTCGCCAGCGACTTCGCGGCCTCGGCCAGCAGGGTTGGCGTTGCATGATTGGCCGGGCGGTTACCCCACTCTTTGGCAAACTCGATGCCGCGCACGGTGGATGCTGCGCGGTCAAACGCTGAACGCACCGGCGCGCTGTCAATCACTGCCAGCGTCAACACGCCCAAGGTTCGGCCTTCGGGCTTGGATTTGGTCGTGGTGAACACGTAGCTTGCATCGGCCGCGCACACCACGGCGCTTGCGACGGCTTCAGGCGCGGGCTGAGCCGCAAACACCAGCACCGCTTTCTTGATGGCTTTGGCACCTTTCAAACAACCCACAGCGGCTGCAACCCCCTGGCGCGTTTGCTTGAGGCTACCGTCGCCCACGCACGCCACCACCACGCGGGCAGCGGCCACGCCTGCAACCCCGTACAACTGCAGCAATTTGCCAGCCTTGGCTTCCAGGTCGCCACCCTTCAAGGCTTGCGAGATCAGGCTTGACAGACCGTCTGACCCCGGCACAAACACGGCTGGCACCATCACCAGCAGCGCATCACATTTTTCGTTGAGCGCCTGGCCCAAGCTGAGGGTTTTTAGTTCAAAGTTCATAATCCTGCTTTTTCAACGGTTTGTGGTTGTGGTTTTGTGAACCGGTTATCGTATCTGACGCATTTTTTGACATCGCTCCATGTTATTCCATTCTTCCCTGCGCAAAGAAATGGCCCGCAGCTTTGGCGCGACGCTGATCGTGCTGGTCACCGTGGTCATGACCATGACGCTGATTCGCACGCTGGGCCAAGCGTCGCGCGGCAGCTTCAATCCGTCTGATGTGATGATGGTGGTGGGCTACACCGTGCTCACTTTTTTACCTAACGTGATGGTAATGGGGCTGTTTGTAGCCACTGTGGCGACTTTGACGCGGCTGTACCTCGTATGCGAGATGGTGTTGTGGTTTGGGGCGTGCGTGTGCCTGCGCGGCCTGGTGGCACCGTTGTTCAGATTTTGCTGGCCGGTTCTGCTTGCGGTGGGTGTGTTGGCCCTGTTTGTGCTGCCATGGGCCAATCGTCAAATTGAAGAAATCAAAATTCACTATGAACAGCGCGGCGACCTGGAGCGAGTGGAGCCGGGTCGGTTTCAGGAGTCTGCCGATGGCAGCCGCGTGTTTTTTGTCGACAAGACCACGGTGAACCAGCGCACCGCCAACAACGTATTCATCGCGACCACTGAGAACGGCAAGCAAACCGTGACCACGGCGCGCGGTGGCCGTGTGGAGAACATTGGGCCGGATCAGTTCTTGCTGCTGGAGCGCGGCCAGCGGCTGGAGAGTACGCTGGCAACAACAGAAACCAGCCAGTCTGACCTGAAGATCAGCGAATTTGAGGAGTACGGTGCCAAGATTGGCTCCAGCCTGCTTGGAGTCAAGGACAACGCACCGCTGGGCGCCGTCTCCAGCCTGGGGCTGGTGCAAAAGCCCAGCGCGCGCTATTTGGGTGAGCTGTCATGGCGGCTGGGTTTCATGCTGGCGGCGGCCAACCTGATGATCATTGCGATTGCGTCGTCGCGCATCAAACCGCGCGTGGGCCGCACTGGCAACCTGGTGTTTTCGATGTTTGCGTTTCAGGTATATCTCAACTTTTTAAACTTGGGTCAGAACTGGATTGCAACCAGTGCAATTGGTTTTGGCACCCTCATGCTGGCACTGCACGGCAGCGTGCTGCTGGCGGGCTTGTTGTGGCTTGCCAAGCGCCACAACAACTGGGGCTGGTTGCCCCCGACGAGCTTCCTGCGTGAGCTGACCCAAACCCGGCGCGGCGCACGCATCGATGCTGGCTCCATGGTTTCAGCCGCTCCCCAATGAAAACCATCCGCCGCCTGATTTTTGGCGAGGTAGCGTACGCCGTGCTGTTTGTCACGGCAGGATTTTTGGCGCTGTTTTCGTTTTTTGATTTGGTCGATCAAATCCAGGCGATTGGCCGCCCGAATGCGCTGGGGTATCAGTTGCCGCAAGCGCTGGCGTATGTTGCGCTGCTGATTCCCAGTCATTTGTACGAACTGCTGCCCATCACGGTGCTGATTGGCACCATCTTTGTGATGGCGCGGCTGGCGCAAAGCTCGGAGTTCACGATTTTGCGCACCAGTGGGCTGGGGCCATGGCGCGCGCTGCACACCTTGCTGTTGGCCGGCATTGGTTTTGTCGTGCTGACGTTCGCGATCGGCGACTATCTGGCCCCGTGGTCTAACCGCACCGCCCAACTGCTCAAGGCCCGTTATGACGGCAACATCACGGTGGGTCAAACAGGTGCCTGGCTGAAAGAAAAGCAGGCTTATGGCCAGTTCGCAACGAACGTGAATGCGATTGCGCCGGATGGCCGCATGCTGGGTCTGCGTATTTTTGAGTTTGACAACCAGGGCCGGTTGGTGTCGATGACGCGGGCCGAGTCCGGGCGATTTGCACCAGGCAGTGCCTGGTTACTGGAGCAGGTTGACCGCACCGAGTTTGTCTTTGATGCCGCCAACGACGCACGCGTTGAGCGCAGCAAGCGGCCCAATTACCGCTGGCCGACCGAACTCAGCGCTGAGATGGTTGCTACCGCGGTGCTCAAGCCCGACCGCATGGGCACGATCGACCTGTACCAGTACATCGCGCATCTGGATGCCAACGGCCAGGCGGCCCAGCGCTACGAGATTGAATTCTGGAAGAAGGTTTTTTACCCCTTGAGTTGCCTGGTGATGGTGGTGCTTGCCCTGCCCTTCGCCTACCTGCACTTTCGCTCAGAAGGCATCTCTGGCTATGTCTTTGGCGGCGTGATGGCGGGCATCAGCTTCTTTTTTCTCAACAATGTGTCAGGTTACGTGGGCGAGTTGCAAAACTGGCAACCGTGGCTGACCGCCGCGCTACCGGGCTTGATTTACTCAATGCTGTCGTTGGGTGCATTTGGTTGGCTGGTTTTTAGAAGGTAGTGAAATTTGATGACGACGCAAGGGACTATCCTGTTCGCGCACGGCTCGCGCGACCCGCTTTGGCACAAGCCTGCCGAGGCGATTGCCCAGCGCGTGCGCACACTGGACTCCACCCGCCGCGTCGCCTGCGCGTACCTTGAAATGACGCAGCCCGACATCCAAACCTGCGCCGCCGACATGGCGCTCCAGGGTGTTGATCGCATCAACGTGGTGCCGCTCTTCTTGGGCGTGGGCAAACACGCGCGGGAAGACTTGCCTTTGTTGATGGCCGAGTTGCAAGCCGCACATCCGCACATTGCCTTCACACTGCAAAGCGCGGTGGGTGAAGATGAGCGTGTGGTGGACTTGATTGCCTACATCGCGTTGTCATCTTCATAAATTGCGCTTGATGAAGTTGCCGCTGCATTCCTCCGTCATCTACGGCGCAGTCGCAGCCGTGTCGCTGCTATTGGCCTTGGTGCCTGCGGTTTTCCCATCGGTTGATCTGGCGGTATCTGGCTATTTTTTGCAGCCTGACCCACCCGTGCGCACCGCCAAGTGGCTCTGGGTGGAGCTGATCAACGAATACACGCCCACCCTTTTCAGAAGTCTGGCGGTGCTCAGCCTGGTGCTGTGGCTGCTAGTGCGGCGGTCTAAAAACTACCGCCATTGGGCGCTGCCCGTGGCGTTTTTTGGGTTGACGCTGTTGCTCGGGCCAGGCATCGTAGCCAACGGTTTGAAGGACGTCACCCTGCGCGCGCGGCCTTTTCACGTGGTTGAGTTTGGTGGCGACAAACAGTTTGCGCCCGCGCTGCAGATCAGCAATCAATGCGAGGACAACTGCGCCTTTGTCAGCGGACATGTGGCTGATGGTTTTTTTCTGGTCAGCCTGATGCTGCTGGCCCGTCGGCACCGCGCTTGGTGGGTGGCGTTTGGCATCGCCAGCGGCTTCGTGATTGGCTTCGCGCGCGTGTCAGTCGGCGCGCATTGGCTCAGTGACGCGCTGTGGGCTTGGCCTGTCACGATGGCGTGCGGCTGGATCGTTTGGTTGTGGCTGCGCCGGGTTTATGCCTCAGAACTCACACCAGAAAAAACTCTTTAGACTCACGGGGCATAATAAATATCGAATTAACCAGTTTTTCGATATGAATCTACATCAATTCCGCTTCGTGCAAGAGGCCGCCCGGCGCAATCTGAACTTGACCGAGGCCGCCAAAGCCCTGCACACCTCGCAGCCCGGCGTTTCCAAAGCCATCATTGAGCTGGAAAACGAGCTGGGCATCGAGATTTTTGCGCGCCACGGCAAGCGCCTCAAGCGCATCACCGAGCCGGGCCAGCACGTGCTCAAAAGCATCGAAGTGATCATGCGCGAAGTCGGCAATTTAAAGCGCATTGGCGAGCAGTACAGCGCGCAGGACAGCGGCACCCTGTCAATGGCCACCACCCACACCCAGGCGCGCTACGTGCTGCCGGATTCGGTGGCCAAGCTGCGCCTGGCCTACCCCAAAGTCAACGTCAGCCTGCATCAGGGCTCACCCGATCAGGTGGCGCGCATGTTGATCGACGAGATCGCCGAGATCGGCATCGCCACCGAATCGCTGGCCAACTACAGCGAACTGGTCACCCTGCCCTGCTACGAATGGCAACATGTGCTGGTGCTGCCTGCGGGCCACCCTCTGTGCGCGCAGAGCGACATCACGTTGGAAGATATCGCCCAGGAGCCGCTCATCACCTATCACCCGTCCTACACGGGCCGCACCAAGATTGATGCCGCCTTCGCCGCTGCCAAACTG
>JANOTE010000010.1:0-2513 GCA_031416195.1 Rhodoferax sp. | reverse complement strand
CATCGGGGCAACTTGGGAAATCGGGGGAATCGGGGATTCAGACACGCATCTCACCTGTGAAAATTAAATCAGGTGAGCGTGGTTGACATTTAAATCTTCATCCAAGCCTGGCGAATTGGGGCTTCGCTGCAACGCTCCTTGGTGCGTTCGATTTTAAACGCTAAACAGGATCCCACCCGCCACTGCGTTCAGACGCGAACGGCGCATCCATCACCCGCAGGTTGCAAGTGGCGCCGTCAACACCGCAGGGCAGTGGCGTTTCACCCTGCACCGCCGCTGGTGTCGGGTTGCAGCACAAACTCAAAATCCAGCGTGTGAAAGGGCTGCTGCATCGGCGTGCCATCGGGTGCCAAACCCGCCTCGTGGCGAATAAATTTAGCCACCAGCGAGGAGCGCACGCCGAACACGACGTCGCTGTGCAAGTAATCGTCGTCACTGCGAAACACGTGGGTAATTAGCTTTTGGTAGCCCGGCGCAGCAACCATGAAGTGAATGTGCGCAGGCCGCCAGGGGTGGCGGCCCGTGGCCAGCAGCATTTTGCCCACCGGGCCGTCGGTCGGAATCGGGTAGGCCACTGGCAACACGCTGCGAAAGTGGAACCAGCCTTGCCCATCGGTGTGCAGCACGCCGCGCGCCTGGTGCTGGTTCAGCTCGGGGCGCTGCACGTCGTATAGCCCTTGCGCGTCGGCCTGCCACACGTCCACGGTGGCATGGGCCACCGGTTGCCCGTCCACACCACGCACCCGCGCTTGCACGAATAGGGGTTCGCCCGATGCCCCGGCAGCCAGGTCACCGCCCGCAGCGAGTTGCGGGGCACCGGTCACATGAAACGGCCCAAACACGGTGGACTCGGTGGCCGCTGGTGCAGCCGCATGGTTCAGCGCCACGGTCAGCATCGACAAGCCCAGCGTGTCAGACAGCAAGATGAACTCTTGCCGCTTGGCATCGCACATCTGGCCGGTGGCCGTCAAAAACTGGATGCCCGCCATCCATTCGGCCTCGGTCAATTGCACCTCGCGCGCAAAATCGTGCAGATGGGTCACCAGGCTGGTGAGCACGTGTTTCAAGCGGGGATTGGGCGTATCGACCAAGCGCTGCACCACGGCAGCCGTGATGGTGTGTTCGTTGATGTTGATCATGATGAATGGGGTGCGACAAGCGCATTCAAATCAAATCAAATCATTCAACCAGTTCTCCAGCAGCTCCTGGCGGCCTGAGACGGGCTTGGTGTCCTGATTTCGATCCAGCACGTGTTTTGCAACGGATTCCAAAGACATTTTCCCAGACAGCATGTCTTTGCCAAACGTGTCCTGCCAGCCCGCATAGCGCTGGTTGACCGCGCCCGCCACGCGGCCATCCTCAATCATCTTCTCTGCCACCAGCAAGGCGCGCGCGCACACGTCCATCGCACCCACGTGACCGTAAAACATGTCTTCAGGGTCAATCGACTGGCGGCGCACTTTGGCATCAAAGTTGATACCGCCCGTGGTGAAGCCGCCGCCTTGCAGAATGGTGTACATCGCCAACGCGGTCTCGGGAATGCTGTTGGGGAACTGATCGGTGTCCCACTGGCATTGCATGTCGCCCCGGTTCATGTCGACCGAGCCGAACAGCCCCAAGTCAATTGCCGTGGCCAGCTCATGCTCAAAACTGTGGCCTGCCAAGGTGGCGTGATTGGCCTCGATGTTGACCTTGACCTCGCGCTCCAAACCGTAGCGGCACAAGAACCCGTAGACCGTAGCGACGTCATAGTCGTACTGGTGCTTGGTCGGTTCTCGCGGCTTGGGTTCAATCAGGATCGTGCCTTTGAAACCGATTTTGTGTTTGTACTCCACCACCATGTTCAAGAAGCGGCCCATCTGATCCAGCTCATGGCCGATGCGGGTGTTCAGCAGCGTCTCGTAGCCCTCACGTCCGCCCCACAGCACGTAGTTTTCACCGCCCAACTTAAGCGTCGCATCCATCGCTTCTTTCACCTGCAATGCCGCCAGCGCAAAAATTTCGGGATCAGGATTGGTGGCGGCGCCCGACATGAAGCGGCGGTGGCTGAACAGGTTGGCGGTGCCCCACAGCAACTTCATGCCGGTGGCTTGCTGCTTCAGGCCCAGCACATCGACCATCTCGTGCAAATGGTTCACGCTGTCGCGCGGGGTGACACCCTCCGGCGCGATGTCGCGGTCATGAAAGCAATAGTACGGCGCGCCGAGTTTTTGAAAGAACTCAAACGCCGCATCCGCCTTGGCTTTGGCTGCTGTCATCGGGTCAGGCATCTTGTGCCAGGGCCGCTCAAACGTGCCGTCGTGGCCAAACGGGTCAAAGCCATTCCAGCAGAAGCTGTGCCAGTAGCAGGCGGCGAAGCGCAGTTGCTCTTGCATCGTTTTACCCAGCACTTTGCGGTTTTTGTCGTACCACTTGAAGGCCAGTGGGTTTTTGGAGGCGGGGCCTTCGTATTGAATCGGGCTGATGTTGTTGAAATAGGGTGTCATGATGGCTCCTTGAAGTTTGGTTTTTTT
>JANOTE010000009.1:0-2273 GCA_031416195.1 Rhodoferax sp. | reverse complement strand
GCGCCGGCCGGGCAGGGCAGCCAGCACTGGTCATCACTTACTGTGCCGCTCAGTCGCCACACGATCAGTATTATTTCCGCGACCCTGTGCGTATGGTCCACGGCCAGGTCAATGCGCCGACGCTGGACTTGGCTAACCGTGAACTGGTGCAAAGCCATATGCAGGCCATCTGGCTTGCCGAAACTGGAAAAAAACTGGGCAACAGCATCCGTGACTTGTTGAATATGGACAAGCCCGAAGAGTTGCCCATCACGGACGACTTGGAGTCAGACCTTGGCAAACCACAGGCGCAAAAGCGCGCGCACGAGCGTGGTTTGGCAGTGCTGAGGATGCTGAAAGACGAGCTCACCCCGGAGCGGGCACCTTGGTTCACCCCCACCTGGCCGGAATCCGTTTTTCAGCGGGCCTACGTTGATTTTGATAGTTCGTTGAACCGCTGGCGTGATTTGTACCGAGCCACTGCCCGACAGATTGAGCTCAATTTCAAGATTGAAAACAACCCCGCTGCCAGTGAACGAGAACGCCGCGAGGCGCAGCAACGCCATAACGAGGCGCGCAAACAGCGGGACTTGCTGCTGGCCGGCGACAGCGCGTTCAACAGCGACTTTTACACCTACCGCTATCTGGCCAGTCAAGGTTTTCTGCCTGGCTACAACGTCCCGCGTTTGCCCCTGCTGGCCTACATCCCGGCGCGGCGCGGCAACATTGGCCGGGAAAGTTTCCTTTCCCGCCCGCGGTTCCTGGCTCTTAGCGAGTTCGGCCCCTACAGCCTGATTTATCACGAAGGCAGTCAATACCGCGTGACCAAGGCTTTGCTGACCATCACCAGCCAGGACCAGGTCTCTGAAGGTGCAAAACTCACCACCGAAGTGGCGCGTCTGTGCCCTTCCTGCGGCTATGGCCACTTCCGTTCACAGCGGGACGCCGACCGATGTGTTTCTTGCGATGCATCGCTTTCCGGTGCCGAAGAAGTCAAAAACCTCTACCGGATTGAAAACGTATCGACCAAACGTGCCGAGCGCATTACCGCCAATGAGGAGGAACGCACACGCCAGGGCTATGAGATGCAGACCACGTTGCAATTCGCTGAAGCCGATGGCAAGATGCAGATGGTCACCTCAGAGGTTTCTGACGCAGAAGGGCCGTTGCTCGAATTGCAGTACGGTCCTGCGGCGACCATCTGGCGCATGAACTATGGCTGGCGTCGGCGCAAAGAAAAATCCGTTCGCGGTTTCATGATGAACCCCGTCACGGGGCACTGGGTTGGCGGCGTAGATGAGGCCGGCGAAGAGAATGGCGACGACGCACCTCCCGATAAAACACCGCCGCAGCGCATCGTCCCGTTTGTAGAAGACCGTCGCAACATTCTGGTGGTTCGCCCCTCCTATCGGCTCGGTGTGATGTCTGCTTCGTCAATGACCACGCTGCAGTACGCGCTCAAGCGCGGTATCGAGGCGGTTTACCAGTTGGAAGAAAGTGAATTGGTGGCAGAGCCACTGCCCAATCGTGAAAACCGGCAATCCATCCTTTTCTTTGAGGCGGCAGAAGGGGGTGCTGGAGTCCTGACTCGAATCGCCACAGAGCCCACTGCATTGGCCGCTGTTGCCGCTGAAGCGCTGGAAATCATGCACTTCCTCCCACCCGCAGCCGATCAGCCTTGGGCGAAACAATCACTGGTTGAAGAGCTGGACGAACACGACAAGTCTATTTGTGAAGCCGGCTGCTACCGGTGTTTGCTCTCGTATTACAACCAACCTGACCATCCCACTATCGACCGCAAAGACGCTCAGGCAAAAGGCCTGGTGCTGGACATTCTCTGCCGGTTGACGGCGTCCAAGTTGGCCCTGGGCACCCAGGGGCGCGCCCCCGAGCAACACAGGGCCGAGCTCGCTCGCATGTCCACAAGTTCCCTGGAGCAGGCTTGGCTTACCTATGTTGAGGCCCATGGCCACCGCAAGCCTGACCGGGCTCAGCACACCATTACCTCGGTCCATGCGTGTTCCGATTTTTTTTACGACAACTACAACCTGGTTGTTTTCATCGATGGCCCCCACCACGACAAGGCGGGGCAGCAGGACAAGGACGCTGATGTCGACCGTAAGTTGGACGAGCAGGGCTTTCTGGTCGTCCGATTCCCAAAAGAGCAGGCTTTGTGGCCGGGCATCTTTGCTAAAAATGCCGACCTCTTTGGTGCTGGTCAAAACGAATAAAAAATGAATGCATTGACGGCTGAGTTTCACCCGGGGAGTCTTGTCTCCGCCCGTGGTCGTGAG
>JANOTE010000008.1:0-2876 GCA_031416195.1 Rhodoferax sp. | reverse complement strand
ACTGGCCAGTTGCTCGCGCACCACCTGTAGCAGGGCTGCGCTTTCGGTTTCCATGGGCGTGCCGGGCCGGCCGCAATACCAAGGGAGCTGCGGGCTCAGCGTTTGCCCGCCGGCGAGAAAGGGCACCCGGCTTTCAGCGCGCTGCGGTGCGTTGCGAATCAGGTCCACCCCCTGGGGGTTGGCGCGTTTGTGCGGCCACATGCCGCCGGGATTGACGATGGGCATGAACACCAGCCGCACCTGTTGCAGTTGCCGGTGCAGCAGTTCGTCCCAGTTCAGGCGAAACAGCAGTGCCCGCATGTAAGCCAGGATCAGTGGCGTGCCAATTCGCTCCAGCCCGTGAATGCCGCCAAAAAAACCCATCACCGGCGCGTGCGGTCCCGTGGCGCCCAGGCTGGCGGTGTAAAGCGGAAAGGATGGGCCGGTGGTGAGCACTTCGCCCACGGTCTGCACCTCAAAATGGCCGCTGCCAGCCAGCAGGATCGCCTTGAAATCTTCCTGCTCGGCAAAGGTCGCGGTGGTGTCCTGGATGGGGGAGAAGCGGTAGGCGTCCGCAACGGGGGGCAAGGAATCCATTTGGCGATGGTTACAGACTTTTGTGACAACGGGTCGGGCGATCATCCCCGCAACCAAAATTGCTACAAAAAGTGTAGCGACTTGCGCACAGATGGAGGGGGCTGCAGCCTGTTTTCATCATTATTTTCCGGCAAGGGTCTGGATCACCAGATCGGAAGCAGGGTAGGCCACGCAGGGCAGGAGGTAACCCTGTACCGGCTCGGGCAGCAGGGGTGGCATGGGAACGGGTGTAGGGGCAGGCTGGGCTGGTTGGGTGGGCAATTGCTGCGACAATTGAAGTTAAAAATGGACCGTTGCGGTCGATTTGCCGCCGACAATTCCCAAGGCCGACAGGCCCCCAACCCCCGATTTCTACAAAGCAAGTCTTCATGTCCAGTTATTCCGTTCGCCCCGCCACCGTGCGTGATGCCAAAACCATCGCCGAGATCCATATCGCTTCCTCGCGCGCTGCCTATCAGGGGCTGCTGCCTGACGAACAGCTCAATGCCTTGTCGGCTGACAAGCGCGAGCAGTTCTGGCGCGACGCCATCCAGTTCATGGAGCCGCAGGTGCAGGTGGCCAGCAGCGATGGCCAGTTGGTGGGTTTTGTCGGATTTGACCGCTCGCGCGACAAGGGCAGTCCTTCCACCTGTGGCGAAATCTGGGCGATTTATGTGCGCCCGGACCACTGGGACACAGGTGCTGGTGTGGCACTGTGGGACGCCGCCAACGACGGCTTGAAAGAAGAGGGTTGCACCAAGGTCACCGTCTGGGTGCCGGTGCGCAATGAGCGGGCCCTGCGCTTTCACGAGCGTGCCGGTTTCAAGCGCGAGATGGCCTCGCTGAAAACTGTGGCCGTCGGCGCCGTCAAGCTCGAAGAAATCCGCCTCAAGCGTGAGGTCGGCTGAAACGGTGCAATCAGGATGGCATGTCGAAGACGCGCTCTTCATCGGGAATCACCGGGCTGTCCTCTTCCGGTGACAGGGGCAGGTCTTCAGTGTCCTCCAGAGCGAGAGGCTCCTCGGTGCTGTCCAGTCCGCGGCGGCCCGCGTTGTTCGCTGAAAAACGTGTCATCGCAAAACTCCAGTGCTAGGGTCATCGGGGTTTGATGCTGCGCCCGCGCGGGCTGCAACTGTACGGGAAAACCGTCTGTTCGACTGTCAGCGCAGGCCGACAAAGTGGCGCGGCAGCTAGCAGCCTGTCGGACTTAGGGAACGTCGGCTGCAAATCGACCGCAGCGGTCCATTTTTCACCATCTTTTTGACCCATAGCGGGGCTATGGGCCTACAAATCTGGCAAAAACTGTCCTCGCTGGGGCCGATTTTCGCTTTCGACGCCCTAAGTCCGACAGGCTGCTAGCCCTTGTCGGATATGCGTAAGCAGCTATTGAATGTGTAGCATTTGAATTTCTACGCCATCACCAGCAAAGGCTGCAACACACTAGCCCCCAGCTTGCGCGAGCGCTCACCGCTCCAGCCGGTCTCAAGGTTGGGCAGTTGCGCGTTGTCCTTGAACGGCATCTCAATCGTTAGCGCCAGGCAGCCAAATTGCTGCTGATGCCGCGTCTGGCAATAGTGAATAACCAAATCAGCGTCCAGCCCCCGTGCAATATGCGTTAAGCGCTATCAGTTCAGGAGTGAATGGCGACTGCGCAGGCCGAAGTCAAAACCTGATGATGCTGGATATAACCACAGCATCATCAGGGGCCCAGCCCACGCTGGCATTGCCCCATGCCCGCCGCTGCACGCCCAACGCACACGCATTCACACGCGGGCGGGCAAGCGGGTGCCAAACCCAAACTCTACAACCCGCGCCACCCCGAGCGGACTCTGCTCTACCAAACCATAGCCGAACAGCCGAACACTTCGAGACCTGGTTTGAGTTGGCCAGTGCAGGTCAGTTCGACGGCCAGGGCGACCACCACACCCCCAAGCCCTATGTCCGCCAAGCCTTTCGCAAGTATCTGGAATGCGGCATCTTTGCCAAGCGGCTGCGCTACTTCATGCAGCGTGACGGGGCGGTGCTCAACATGGTGCTGCGCATCTTCCTGCGCGTTAGCGCATTTTGGCGGTGGATCGGCCAGGCACGGCCGTACGCGGGCGCGGCGCGGGTTTCTACGTGGATTGAGGGCTCTTCCAAGGGGCGATATTTGGCCCCATGCGGTTGAAATGCCTATCCGTTATCCCAAAATGCTTGCCAAACGCTACAGACATCCGCCCCGCAAAGGCGTAGCGTACGCACCGGGCAGGGCCGAGGCTGTCTCCGCCCCCCAATCTCGTCTGGAGCACTCCACATGAACCCCAACAAGGCACTCTGGGAAA
>JANOTE010000007.1:0-16252 GCA_031416195.1 Rhodoferax sp. | reverse complement strand
GCAATTTCGTTTTTGGCGACCTTGTTGCCGCCGATGTCCATCAGCCAGGCGGCCTTGAATGTCAACAGGCGCGCCATGTCGATCCTGCAGCGGGCCTCGGCAATGCGCTCCTGCGTGACGGTTTGTGAGGCGACAGTTTTGCCAAATGCCACGCGGCTTGATGCGCGTTTGCACATCAGTTCGAGCGCGCGTTCGGCCAGGCCAATCAGGCGCATGCAGTGGTGAATGCGCCCAGGCCCGAGGCGGCCTTGGGCGATCTCGAAACCCCGGCCCTCGCCCAACAGAATATTGCTCACCGGCACAGTCACGTCCTTGAACAAGACTTCCATGTGGCCGTGCGGTGCGTCGTCGTAGCCGAACACAGTGAGCGGGCGCACGATCGTGATGCCCGGTGTATCGGCGGGTATCAGAACCATGCTTTGCTGCGAGTGGCGCGGCGCTTCGGGGTCGGTTTTGCCCATGGTGATGTAAACCGCCATGCGCGGGTCGCCCGCGCCGGAGGTCCACCATTTGCGGCCATTGACGACGTAGTTGTCACCCTGGCGCTCAATGCGGGTTTCGATGTTGGTCGCGTCAGACGATGCGACATCCGGCTCGGTCATCGCAAAGGCGGAGCGGATTTTGCCTTCCAACAGCGGCTTGAGCCAGCGCGTCTTGTTCGCTTCGTCGCCGTAGCGGGCGATTGTTTCCATGTTGCCGGTGTCCGGGGCCGAGCAGTTGAACACCTCGCTAGACCACAGCACGCGGCCCATGATTTCGGCCAGCGGCGCGTATTCCTGGTTCGTCAAACCTGCGCCGGTATAGCCTGAGGCAGCGGCGCTGTCGACCGGCAAAAATAGGTTCCACAATCCTGCGGCTTGCGCTTTGGGTTTCAGGTTTTCAATCGTTTGTAGCGGTGTCCAGCGCTTGCCCGCTGCGGTGTTGGCGGTAATTTCCGCGTGGTAAGCGGGCTCGGCGGGGTAGATGTGTTCGTCCATGAAGGCTTGCAGGCGGCCTTGAAGTGCTTTGGTTTTGGGGGAAAAGTCGAAATCCATGAGAGTCTCCGGTTAGTTTGAATGAAATGAATGAAGGACGGAAGGAACAGAGGAATGGATGAAGGGTGTATCGATTGATCAAGCCTGCTGCGCAAACTGCCAGGCCAGTTGCGCCAGCGGCCGCGCGCCTGCGCCTGAGCTTACCGCCTGCGCGCTCGACGCAGTGCCCGCCTCAACCCGCTTGGCGATACCCTGCAAGATCGCGGCAATGCGAAACAGGTTGTAGGCCATGTAGAAGCGCCAGTCTTGCGCCAGCGCCTCGGGCGTGGTGAGGCGCGTGCTGTCACAGTAGCGTTTGATGTACTGGGCTTCCGACGGGATGCCCAAGCTGGCGATATCGACACCGCCAATGCCACGGCCCAAGCCTTCGGGGATGTGCCAGGTCATGCAGTGGTAGCTGAAGTCGGCCAGCGGATGGCCCAGGGTGGACAGCTCCCAGTCCAGCACGGCAATCACGCGTGGCTCGGTTGGGTGGAACATCAGGTTATCGAGCCGGAAGTCGCCATGCACGATGCGGGTCATCGTCTCATCGCGCGCCATGGCCGGGATGTGCAACGGCAGCCAGGCCATCAGTTGGTCCATCTCAGGGATCGGCTGGGTGACGGAGGCCACGTACTGCTTGCTCCAGCGACCAATCTGGCGCTCGAAATAGTTGCCGGGCTTGCCGTAGCCGCTCAAGCCCTGTTCAGCAAAGTTCACTGAATGCAGCGCGGCGATGACGCGGTTCATCTCGCCATAAATCTCGCCACGCTCTTGCTTGCTCATACCGGGTAGGGTTTGATCCCACATCACCCGGCCTTGCATGAATTCCATGATGTAGAAGGCGCGGCCAATGACGGATTCGTCTTCACACAGGCAGTACATCTGCGGCACCGGCACGTCGGTGCCCGCCAGCCCCTTCATCACCGCAAACTCGCGCTCCACCGCGTGGGCTGAGGGCAGCAGCTTGGCGACGGGGCCAGGCTTGGCGCGCATCACGTAACTTTTGCCGGGGGTGATGAGCTTGTAAGTCGGGTTGGACTGGCCGCCTTTGAAGGACTCGACCGTCAACGGCCCTTTGAAGCCGTCCAGGTTCTTTTCAAGCCATGCCGTCAACGCGCCGACATCGAACGCATGCTGTTCGGAAACTGCGCGGGTGCCTACAAAATGATCGTAATCGGTCATAACTTTTTCAGTAAGGGGTTTCAGAGGTGTTCAGTGGTTGTCAGATTCAACAATGCGCATTAAAGCTTCGCGGTTGCGCACCACCAGGCCGCCCGGCTCAATGCGAATCGCCTCATCGCGCTCCATTGCCTTGAGTTCCTGATTCACCCGCTGGCGCGAGGCACCCAACAGCTGCGCCAACTCCTCCTGCGCCAGTTGCAGGCCGATGCGCACTTCCTTCGCGTCGGAGAGGCTGGGCACGCCGTAACTGCGCACCAGGTGGATCAACTGCTTGGCCAGGCGCGCGCGCAGCGGCAGGGTGTTGAGGTCTTCCACCAGGCCAAAAAGCTGGCGGATGCGCCGCGCGTGCAAACGCAGCATGGCTTCATACAGCTCCGCATGGAGGGCCAGAATTTTGCGGAAGTCGGCCGTTGCGACGCACAGAATCGTGCTGTCACCATGCGCGTAGGCATCGTGCGTGCGTCGGTCGCCGTCGAAAATCGCCACATCGCCAAACCAGATGCCTGGCTCCACGTAGGTCAGCGTAATCTGCTTGCCCGAGATCGACGTGGAGCTGACCCGCACCGCACCGCGCGCACAGGCGATCCACTCCTCGGGGGGGTCGCCGCGTGCCGCGATCAGCTCTCCATCGCCGTAACGTTTGACGTAGGCGCAGCGAAGGATGTCGTGCCGAAGCGAGGGGGACAAAGTTGAAAACCAGCGCCCCGAGTTGATCGCTTCGCGCTCTTCGATGGTGAGAATGGGATCGATCATGGGCTGTCGTTTGGGGCGCGGGTGGTGATGTGATCGTCGACTTGATTGTCGTACGTGGTCAAGGCGCCTCGGAAGGTGAGTGTCACTTGGGTGTCAAATCTATAAATGCTATGTAATAAATAGCTAATTTTGCAATATATACGAGAGCTATATGCCTTTTTCATTCATAAAAACGTTAAAAACCCACGATTTTTGAAAATAATTAACTTCCAGGTTAATTTATTGTCACCTGATCGATCTATGGGCAATCATGTGTCCTCTTCATGCAGCAGACTCAAGCCCAGCGCGCCGCGCCGACGCAGCCACGGGCTGGGGCGGTAGCGCGGGTCGCCATAGACGGTTTGCATGTTGAACAGCACCTCCAGAATGCTCGACGGCCCATACAGATTGCCCATCGCCAGCGGCCCCAGCGGGTAGCCCAGCCCCAATTGCACGGCCAATTCCAAGTCAGCCGGGGTGCAAATGCCTTGCTGGCAGATGTCGGATGCAATATTGACGATCGTTGACACCACACGCTGGCTGACGAAGCCGGCACTGTCGCGAATCACGCTGACCGCTTTGCCATCGCGTGCCATCAGCGCATGGGCGGCGGTGCGCATGTCGACCCGCGTGGCGGGATTGGTGGCCAGCACGCGGCGCTTGGTTGTCGCGTCACTGGCGAGCATGTCGATGCCGACCGTGCGGGTCGGATCGAGCCGATCCACCACGGCCACAGTGGTCACGTCAAACCCCAGTGGGGCCACCAGGGTGAGCGCGTTTGCAGAGGGCGACGCACCGGTCTCAATCCGCGCGCCCAGCGATTTCAACAGCAGCAAAAGCTCGGTGCGGCGCGCGGCGCGCGGCGATACCCAGACGGGGGGCAGGAGATCGAGCTGTGGGGCCTTTGCCTCGGGTGCAATTTCAGCAACGCCAGCGTCATACCGGTAGAAGCCTTCGCCCACTTTTTTCCCCACCATACCGCCCGCTAGGCGCTGCGCCGTGATCACGCTGGGCCGGTAGCGTGGCTCTTCAAAATACTGGTGATAAATCGATTCCATCACCGGGTGCGAAACATCCAGCGCAGTCAAATCCATCAACTCGAACGGTCCTAGTTTGAAGCCGATCTGGTCGCGCAAAATGCGATCAACCGTCACAAAGTCGGCAATGCCTTCGTTCACGATGCGCAGCGCCTCGGTGCCGTAGCCGCGGCCCGCGTGGTTGACGATGAAGCCTGGCGTGTCCTGCGCTTTTACCGGCGTGTGCCCCATTTGACGGGCGAATGCACTGAGCCGCTCGCAGGTTGGCAGGCCAGTTTTCAGCCCGGCAATTACTTCGACCACCTTCATCAACGGCACCGGATTGAAGAAGTGAAAACCGGCAAATCGCGCTGGATGCACCAATTTTGCAGCGATGGCGGTGACCGAGAGCGATGAGGTGTTGCTGGCCAGCACGGTATCCGGCGAGACGATTTTTTCCAGCTCGGCAAACAGCCCCACTTTGGCATCCAGCCGCTCGACGATGGCTTCAACCACCAAGTCGCAACCCGCCAGCTCCGCCAACGAGCCAGCGCAAACCAGACGTGCTTTGAGCGCTTCGACTTGAGTGCCATCAAGGCGGTGTTTCTCGCGCAACCTGTCCCATTGCGCGCCGACTGCGGCTTGCGCGGCGGCAGCACTGCCAGGCACTGCGTCAAACAAAAGTACGCGGCTGCCCGCCTGCGCGGCAATCTGGGCGATGCCACGGCCCATTGCGCCAGTGCCAACAATGCCGGTATTTTGAAAAATGGTGCTCATGACACGATTATGATGGCGGCTGTCACAAATGAGCTGGATGGAAACCGTTTAAAACGTTTGGGCGAGAATCAATTCAACTTCGGAATTTAGATGTGAAACTTCGTAACAGATTCTTCATGCTTCTGCTGCTGCTTGTCGCCGGACACAGCGCGGCCATGACGCTGGGTCGTGTGCGCGGCGCAGCGCTTGTCGGTCAGCCGCTGGATGTGCTGGTACAAATCCAGCTCAATGCGGATGAATCAGCCACTGCCCTGTGCCTGGAGGCCGATGTTTTCCATGCGGATGCGCGGCAAGACTCGGGCCGTGTGCGCGTCACCGTCGAGCCCACAGCGCAAGTCAATACCGTCAACGCGCGGGTGACCTCATCCTCGTTCATTGACGAGCCGATGGTGACGGTTTACCTGCGCGCCGGTTGCGCTCAAAAGAGCTCGCGCCGCTACGTGCTGTTGGCAGACTTTTCATCGGAGATATCGTTGCCGGGGGTGGCACAGTCTGCGCCGCCCCCGAGTGCGCCACTGCCCGCAGCGGCGGCTGCGCCACCCGCCGCAGAATCAGCCGTTGGCCCAATCGGCAACGCACAGCGCGAAAGTGACTTGGCGGGCGTAGCGTCGGTGCCGCGCCCGGGAACAACCCCAGTATTGACCCCAAAAGCAGCCCCGAACGCGGCCCCGAAGGTGCGGTCAGCGGCGCGTCCACGGCCGCCCAAGGCTCCAGCGAATCTGCTTCCTAACCCGACTCCCAAGGCTCCAGTCCTTGCGGTGCCTGGCAGCCCGCCTGCCGCCAAAATCGCCGCCGCAGTACCCTTGGTTACCCCCGCGCCCCCGACGCAAATTGCTGAAAAGGCTCAAAACCCCAAGGATGCCGATTCTTCTGCAGGCCGGTCGCGCCTGATGCTCGACCCGTTGGTCGTGCTGACGCAGCGGGTTGCCAATCTGGAGTCTTCCTCCAGCGTACCCGCAAGTGAGGGGACGCGGGACGGCCTGCGTGATGCGCAGCGCATGCAATCGTTGGAGGAAAGCGTCAAGACCCTGGTCGCACTGGCCACCAAAAACGAAGCCAATTTGCAGGACATGCGCCGGCAAGTTCAAGTCGCGCAGGCTGATCGAGTGGCTGTGCAATGGCTGTACGGTTTGGTAGCCTTGGTGTTGGCTTGCCTGGCTGCCATCGCCTACCTGTGGAGTCGTTTAAATGCCAGCATCATGCCTGCCAATGTACATGCCAATGCCAATGGCAAGGACGATTGGTGGCGCGCGGCTCGCAATGCGCCGGTTGCTGCTGCAGGTGGCTTGCCGATGCCGCAACCCGCGCCTCTCGAAGTTCAACCAAGTGGTGCGGGCAAGTTGATCACCAAGCCCACGGCATCGCAGGGGTCGGGGGGTGAACCAAGGGTTGAGTCGCGGTATTCAAGTTTGACGGGCCTGGAGGATGCGCCCGCCTCGGATCTGGATGTCAGTCTGGTGGAGATGACGGAGTCGAACTTCGACCAGTTGATGTCCTCGGGCAAGTCCCACAGTGCAATACGGCCCGGGCCACTGTCGCCCCAAATTGAGCCGATGCCTGCGACCACCAAGATGCAGGCGCTGGCAGCGCGGCCGGTCAACTCGGAGCAGTTGTTTGACGTGCGTCAGCAGGCTGATTTCTTTGTATCGTTGGGGCAAACCGATCAGGCCGTGCAGATTCTTGAAAAGCAGATCAATGACCACGGCGAGACCAGTCCGCTGATCTACCTTGATCTGCTGCAGATATTCCATTCGCTGAATTTGAAGACCGACTTCCGCCAGTTCCGCGAAGACTTCAACCTTCTGGTCAACGCGCGCGTGCCGGAGTTTGCGGCGTTCAGGAATGAGGGCAAGAGCCTGGAAGAGTATCCACATGTGCTGGCGCACATCACCGCGCTGTGGTCTACACGCAAGGCATTGATGGTGATCGAGGCCTCGATCTTCCGCGATTCGCTGGATGACCGCAGCACTCCGTTTGACCTGGCTGCGTTTCGCGATTTGCTGTTGCTGCACGCCATCGCGCAGAGCTTCACCGTGCGTGAGGAACCAAGCTCAGACTTGTCGCCGCTGCGGGCCAACATGGCGCCGATCAACAAAGGCGCGCGCCTGTCCGCATTTTCTGCACAGGCGAACTCTGGTGCCAACCTGGATGTGGATGGCCCGCTCGATCTGGAATTGCCACCGTTGTCGGGATTGGCGCAGGTGGATATCCCGTTGAACAGCATCGGCGCGGGGCTGCTGAGCAGCTCTGCTTCGTCAAATTTGCCCAGCGTTACGGCAGTTTTGAACGCGCCTACGAGTCTGGACTCCATCGGCAGCGCTTCGACCAAGGGTTCGGCAGGGCGGTCGTCGGGAGGGTCACCCAGCGGTTCGGGCGGGCTTGATGTCGAACTGGACCTAGATTTGTCCGGTGTCGCGACACTCGCGCCGGCGCACTCATTCCCGCAAAAGTCTGGTGACGACGAGATCTCTGAGTTCTCAAAACTTCTCAAGGCTCAGGCCCCGGCCGGCGTCGGCACCCAGGCGGTCAAAACGAAATTGGCAGCGGTCGAGTCCGGCAATTCAGCGCGGGAGTCTCAAACGGGGTATCTTGCCGACAATCTGCTGGATTTCGATTTGTCGTCAGACCACGCAAAGTTGCCAACGGAGAAGCCCACAGGCACCCGATTAAAGCCCCAGTGAACGGCTACAGCCTACCGCTGAGCACAGAACTTCCCAAAGCCCTCAGCGACGTACCTGCAGCGCGCCCGGGTTCACGATGTTGCTGGGCGTACCGTTGATGAAGTTGATCACGTTGTCAAACGCATCGCCGAAATACATCTCGTAGCTGTCTTGCTCTACATAGCCAATGTGGGGCGTGCAGATGCAGTTCTCCAGCCGCAGTAAAGCGTGTCCTTGCAAGATCGGTTCATTTTCAAAAACATCGATGGCAGCCATGCCCGGGTGCCCACGATTCAGCGCGCTGATCAGTGCATCGGGTTCGATCAGTTCAGCTCGTGACGTGTTCACTATCAGCGCAGTAGCTTTCATCAGCGCCAGGTCTTCATACTTCACAATCGATTGCGTGTCTTCGTTCAGGCGCAGGTGCAGGCTTAGCACATCGCTTTGCTCAAATAGCTGATCGCGGCTTGCACAGACCAAGTAGCCATCAGCCAGCGCGCGTGTACGTGACGGCTCCCGACCCCAAACCACAACTTTCATGCCGAACGCCTTGCCATACAGCGCGATCAATTGACCGATCTTGCCAAAGCCCCAGATACCCAGCGTTTTTCCGCGCAGAACCGTTCCGAGCCCGAAATTGGGCGGCATCGAGCCCGACTTCAAGCCCGACTGCTGCCACACGCCATGTTTCAGGTTGCTGATGTATTGCGGCAGTCGGCGCATCGCCGACATGATGAGCGCCCAGGTGAGCTCCGCGGCTGCGACGGGTGAGCCAGCGCCTTCTGCCACCGCAATGCCACGCTCTGTGCATGCCTGGACATCAATATGGCCGCCGACGCGACCGGTTTGAACAATCAACTTGAGCTTGGGCAGTTTTTCGATCAATGCCCGCGTGATGTGCGTGCGCTCACGGATGAGTACGATGACATCGGCATCTTTCAGCCGGATCGAGAGCTGCCCGATGCCTTTGACGGTGTTGGTGTAAACCTTGGCGGAGAAGGACTCAAGTTTTGAGGAGCAATGCAGCTTGCGCACAGCATCCTGATAGTCATCTAGTATCACGATATTCATACCGGTATTGTGCCTTGCCGCGCCAACTCTCAGGCAGCGCGGCGACACCCCAGGTTCACAGAATTTGTGTCAGAAAATTTGGAACGTATTCAAAATCTATTTCGGGTTCAGTGAATCACCTCGTCGCGAATGGCCTGCTCCGGGCCCACCAGCCGGTCAAGCTCCGCGCAAACATCGGCCATACGCCCGCAGATCACCATCCTCCCAACGGCTTTTGGTGATTGGCCTGACTCGAACATCCGCACTACACGAAGGGTTGGTTTCTGATGCCGAGGCGCGGATACTGTTGGGGTGTTTTGATGAAGCCCTGCGGTAGCACAGTTGTCGGGCAAACGCTGCACAATGCCCGGTTTCAGGCTTGGTGTCGGGCTCGGTTTGGGGCCCGGTTTCATGCCTGGTTTCAAGAACGCGGGTTGGCACGCAGTCCGATTGCTGGGTCGCTTGTCCGGCAAAATTGTCTGGGGGTATGCCGATGATGCGAAAAAGAATCGAAACAGGCTCTGCAATGGAAGCAGCGCGGGTGATGCCGATGAGGAGACCAAGGGGGCGAAAGAGGCAAAATTCACAGTGAGCCTTTCTTTTGACTATTTTTAAAAAAACTAAATTAACTACATTAACTACATCAACATGGTGTTGCGAATGAGCCCTACCGCCAGTCCCTCAATCTCGAACGCCTCGCCAGGCTCAACCACAATCGTCTGATAGTCGGGGTTTTCGGGGTGGAGTTCAATCAAATGCTTGTTGCGCTTGAAGCGTTTGACAGTAACTTCATCCCCGAGCCGGGCAACCACAATCTGGCCATTTTTTGCATCTTTGGTGGCTTGCACAGCCAGCAAGTCGCCATCCATAATGCCCGCATCACGCATGGACATGCCGCGCACTTTCAACAAGTAGTCGGGTTTGCGCGGGAACAGGCTGTTTTCAACGAAGTAGGTTTTATCGATATGTTCCTGCGCCAAAATCGGGGAGCCAGCAGCGACCCGGCCAATCAATGGCAGCACCAATTGAGCCAAGCTGGCCAGTGAAAATGAGCCACCGCGCGACTCGTTGATGGATCGCAGTTGGTCGTTTTTAAGGCGAATGCCCCGTGATGTGCCACTCACCAGTTCAATGGCACCTTTGCGTGCTAAAGCCTGCAAGTGTTCTTCAGCCGCATTGGCCGATTTGAAGCCCAACTCAGCGGCAATTTCTGCCCGGGTTGGCGGTGCACCGGTGCGGGCAATTGCGCTTTGAATGAGTTCCAATATCTGTTGCTGGCGCGCAGTGAGTTTGGCGGAGAAGTTTTGTAAATCCATCATGGTGACTCCTAAGTGGCTTTGTGGTGACGCTTAAAATGCTGTCTGCATGTCCAGCTACTGTATTTTTAACCAGTTTTTAGAAAAAAGCAATTCATGTCTGAAAATAACGGTAAAAAATTAATTGTCTTGGGGACTGGTGGCACCATTGCGGGAACGGCCGCCTCGAATGACGACAACCTTGGCTACAGTGCGGCGCAGATTGGCGTGGTGCAACTGGTGCAGGCGATCCCGGCTCTGGCAAACCTGCCCTGTGCGTTGGTGTGTGAGCAGGTCGCGCAGATCGACAGCAAGGACATGAGCTTTGCAGTCTGGCAAAAGCTGTTGGCGCGCACGGCGCACTGGCTGGCTGATCCGCAGGTGCAGGGCGTGGTGATCACCCACGGCACAGACACGTTGGAGGAAACTGCCTATTGTCTGCACTGTTGCCTGCCGCGCGATCTGCTGGCCGCAAAGCCTGTGGTGTTCACCTGTGCGATGCGGCCTGCCACCGCGCTGAATTCTGACGGGCCGCAGAATCTCCGCGACGCCATGGTGGTGGCGCTTGCGCCCGGTGCGAGCGGTGTTGTTGCCGTCTGCGCCGGCACCGTACACACTGCAATGGATGTGCTGAAAATCCACACCTATCAGCTTGACGCGTTCACTTCAGGCGATGCGGGGCCGCTGGGTTATGTCGAGGAGGGTGCTGTTAGAGTTTTGAGAAATTGGCCTAAGCCCCCCATATCAATCGCACAAAATGCTATTAAAAACATATTAAATGAAAATGACTGGCCACGAGTCGAGATTGTGCTGAGCCATGCGGGCGCAGGTGCATTGATCGTGGATGCCTTGCTGGCGCAGTCGGCCAGCGGGCAGGTCGCGCCCCTGCGCGGCATCATTGTGGCGGGCACCGGGAACGGCAGTTTGCATGAGGATTTGGAAGCAGCTTTGCTGCAGGTGCAGGCCAGCGGGGTAGCGGTGCGCCGCAGCACACGGTGCGCGACGGGCCGGGTGATTCCGGTGCGCAATGCGGCCATAGCACATTCCGTGGGGCTGTCGCCAGTCAAGGCGAGAATTGCGCTGATGCTGGAATTGATGGCACCCGATTGACATCGACAGGTACGGGTCAGGTTCAAAGAAATTGGCGCGAGATGCCGACGCAGACGGCCCCGCTCGATGGCCGTGCGATGCTTTCCCGGGCGGTCGTATCTAGGCGAAAAGATCGCCAGGCTACGGCCTTGCGCTCCAGCCCGGCTTGAACGCTCCTAACTGGACAGCGCAGCGAGTGCGCGGGCGGTAATTTCCTGCACCGAGCCCAAACCGGCAATTGCGCGGTATTTTGGCGCAGCACCAGGGTCGGTTTTCCCCCAATTGGAATAATACGTCACCAGTGGGCGGGTTTGCGCGCTGTACACCTCCAGGCGGTGCTTCACCCGGTCTTCCTGATCGTCTGGGCGCTGCACCAGCGCTTCGCCCGTCACGTCGTCTTTGCCTTCAACTTTGGGCGGGTTGAACTTGGTGTGGTAGGTGCGACCGGACGGCGCGTGCGAGCGGCGTCCGCTCATGCGTTCGATGATGGAGTCAAACGGCACATCAATCTCCAGCACGTAATCGAGCTTGACACCTGCATCCTTCATGGCATCGGCTTGGCGCAGCGTGCGGGGAAAGCCGTCGAACAGAAAGCCGTTTGCGCAGTCTGGTTGTGCAAGGCGCTCTTTGACCAAGTTGATGATGATCTCGTCGCCCACCAAACCACCCACGTCCATGATCTTTTTAGCTTCCAGCCCCAGCGGTGTGCCCGCGTCTTTCGCAGCGCGCAGCATGTCTCCGGTGGAAATCTGCGGAATGCCATATTTTTTACAAAGAAATGTGGCCTGGGTGCCTTTACCCGCGCCGGGTGCGCCCAACAATATCAGTCTCATGTCATTCCTCAAATTTTTTTATGGACGGTCTGGCTTGGCAGACGATTTCTCTGGTTGGAGAATAGCACGCGGGGGCTTGCGATTCACTGACTGGTGTTGGATTTCAGTTGCGAAAAAACTTCACGCACACGCGCCAGATCGGCGGGCGTGTCCACGCCGGGTCCTGGTGCGACAAGCGCCAGGTGGACGGCGATGGTGTAGCCGTGCCACAGAGCCCGCAATTGCTCCAAAGCCTCAGCGACCTCGATCGGCGCTTGCACAAGCGTGGGAAACAAGCGCAGAAACCCAGCGCGGTAGGCATAAATGCCGATATGACGCAGTGGTGCAGCTTTTGCCCGTGCGTCGCTGCCATGCCACCAGTCAATGTCAGGAGCGTCGCGCGCCTGCGGAATCGGTGATCGGCTGAAATACAGCGCGAGGCCAGCTGCGTTGACAACGACCTTGACAATGTTGGGGTTGTGAAAATCCGCCAGCGAGTCAATCGCGTGGGCTGCGGTACTCATGCTGGCTTGGGGGCAGGCCGCCAGCAGTTTCGCGACGGCCACGATCAGCGCTGGATCCATCAACGGTTCATCGCCCTGTACATTGACGACGATGGCTTCACTGGGCAGCTTCAACAGGTCACAGGCTTGAGCAAGTCGGTCACTGCCACTGGAATGGTCAACATCGGTGAGGACAGATTCAACGCCGTGCGAATCACAGGCAGTGACGATCTGCGCGCTGTCAGCCGCAACCACCACGCGAATATTGCTGCCCACCAGGGCGCGGGTCATTTGGGCGCGTTGGGCGACGCGAACGACCATCGGCACACCGTCAATTTCGGCCAATGGTTTGTTGGGCAAACGTGTGGAGGCCAAACGTGCGGGAATCAGCACTGTGAAGGTCATCGCGCCAACCCATCGGCCGACCGCAAGGTTAACTCTGCGCTGGCCTTCAAAGCCCGAGTTCCTCGTCCGTCATGACGCGCGCCTCGCTCTCCAGCAGGATAGGAATATCGTCACGCACCGGGTATGCCAAGCGGGCGCTGCGGGAGGTAAGCTCCTGGCGCTCGCGGTCGTACTCCAGCGGGCCTTTGGTGACCGGGCAAACCAGCAGTTCCAGTAGTCGGGTGTCCATCAGGCAATGATATCTATTTAAAACGCAAACAGGTTTGTTGTGTCGTCAGACCGCCAATCCGAGATCGCGCGATCAACCGCCTCCAGAAATTCGCGCTGCGGAGTCACGACCAGCGGAACGGCCAGCGCATCGGGGTGGGTGCGCCACAGCTTGACCGCATCTTTCTCGGTGCAGACCAGGGTGTGGCCGGCCGGGGCTGTACTGACCCAGTTTCTGAAGTTGAAATGATCGGGCAATGATTCGGTACCCGCCAGCGTCAAACCCTGAAAGCGCAGCATGGTGAAGAACGCTTCGGGCTGGGCAATTGCAGCCACTGCATGGAGTGTTTTACCACGCAGATCGGCCATCGGCACGCTGGTGCTGTCCACCCGCAGCGCATAGCCTGCGAGTGTGCGCCGGGCGATGAAGCCATCTTCAAGACGGCTGCTGTTCCCCTCGCGCAACACCGCTTTGACCGCCGTGTGCAGCACCAGATCGGTAGGCCTCGGCCACGGTTCACGCAAAGGGCCTGCAGGCAGCAAAAAGCCGTTGCCAATGCCCCGGTCATCAAACACGCAAATTTCCAGGTCGCGGTGCAGGGCAAGGTGTTGCAAGCCGTCGTCACAAATGATGATTTGCGTTTTTGGGTAGCCCTGCAGCAATGCAATGCCTGCATCAAAGCGTTTTGGCGCCACAAACACAGGTGTGTGGCAGGTCAACTTGATCAGAACGGGCTCGTCACCGACCTCATCGGCCGTACTGTCCTGCATGACTTCACGGCAATCGTTCGCGCATCGCCCATAGCCGCGTGATACCACGCCCACCTGCCACCCCCGCGCTTGCAGGTGCATCACCAGCGCCATGACAACGGGTGTTTTGCCTGCACCGCCTGCAACCACATTGCCAACGACGATCACCTTGGCGCGCAAGCGGTTGGTTTTGAGGAGTCCCCCCGCATAAAAATAGCGACGAATACCCGTGATGAACCGATAGATCAACGAAACCGGCCACAGCAACCAGGCAAGCAGCCCTCGGCGGCTCCAAACCTGTGCCAGCCCTGCAGCAGCAGACATCAGCCTACTTCTTGGTGCCCATCGCAGGCGCGACGGCAACACCCGGCGAAGCGGCTTGGTTAGACGAGTGGGTCGCAAAAGTGATTTGCGTAAGGCCACTGCGCCGCGCCGCTTCCATGACCGTCACCACTGCCTGGTGTCGCGCCGACGCATCGGCGCTGATGACGACCACGCTGTCTTTACCGGCTTTGGCACCCTCCAGCATGGCAGCAGAGAGATCCTCCGCGCTGCGCCCGCGCACAGCGATACGATTTACGCCGTAGTTGCCTTCGCTGCTGACGGTGACGATCAGCTCGTTGGGGTAATCGCGCTGGGCCTGCGCATCCGCCACGGGCAGCTTGAGCTGTAGCTCGGTGAACTTGCTGTAGGTCGTGGAAAGCATCAAAAAAATAAGCACCACCAACAGCACGTCGATGAACGGGATCAGGTTGATCTCGGGTTCTTCCTTTTTGCGGGGCCTGAAATTCATCGTACAGGCCTATGATCTGCGGATCATGTTCAGATGGCGAACAAGCCGCTCAGAGGCGAGCTCAAGCGTCATCAAATACTCATCGACTCGCCCGCGAAAGTAGCGCCAAAAAATTAGTGCGGGAATGGCGATGATCAGGCCAAACGCAGTGTTGTAAAGAGCCACCGAAATGCCATGCGCGAGCTGGGCCGGGTTGCCACTGGTGGCACCGCCTGTCGGCGATTGCGAGCCAAAAATCTCAATCATGCCGACGACGGTTCCAAACAGTCCCATCAAAGGCGCTGCTGACGCGATGGTGGCCAGCGCATTCAAGTAGCGCTCCAGCCGGTGCGCTACGACGCGGCCCGCACCTTCGATGGATGAACGCAGGTCGGCTTCACTGCAACGCGGGTTGGCATTGAGCGCGCGAAACCCGCTGGCCAACACTTCACCCAGGGCGGAGTTTTTCTCCAGTTGGGTCACAACGTCCGTTGACGGCACGTTCTGACGCGAGATGCTGATGGCTTCGTCCAGTAGCTTGGGCGGGGCCACCTTGGCCTCTTTGAGGGAGATGAACCGCTCAATAATCAATGCCATGGCGAAGATAGAGCAGGCAATAAGTGGCCAAATAGGCCAGCCTGCGGCTTGTATGATGGAGAGCAAGGGGCTTCTTTCGCGCTAAATATAGTCCCGTCGATTATGGCGCACAGAATCTGTGGATAACTTTGTGTAGAACTTGTCAATTTGGCCGATCGTGCCTTTGGTCAATTCGGTTTTTGACAGATCGATAACAAATTCAGCAGGTAAAAATAGAGTGAAATCAAATAGTTACAACGTAAAACCTCGCGTCCTGAAGGGTTTTTCTGAACGTCGCGCTAATCCACGCTGCTGTGGAGCAATTGGCGCGCCACAAACGCTTGAAAGCCGCATTCTTACTGATGTTTGAGCCCAGAACGCCCGCTATTTCGCCGCAAATATGGCAAGTTGGCGCGCTGTGCCGCGCCATTGCTGATGCCCTGGATGCCCGGTTCAACCCCGTCGCGGTTCGGGGCGAAGTTACTGGCTTTACCCGCGCCTCCAGCGGGCATTGTTACTTGACGTTAAAAGACGACAGCGGGCAAATTCGGTGCGCCATGTTTCGTCGTGGGGCGCTGCTGCTGGACTTTTTGCCCCGCGACGGCGAGTTGGTCGAGGCTCGCGGTCGCCTGGACGTTTATGGCCCACGGGGCGATTTGCAGTTGATCATCGAATCGATGACCCGCGCTGGACAAGGCGCGCTGTTCGAGCAGTTCTTGAGGGTCAAAGCCAAGCTGGAGGCACAAGGGTTGTTTGATGCAGGGCGTAAACGGCCAATGCCAGCGTTGCCGCGTGGCATAGGTGTCGTCACATCCTTGGGTGCGGCAGCACTGCATGATGTGGCTACCGCTTTGCAACGGCGCGTGCCCCACATCCCGGTGGTGCTGGCTGCGGCTTCGGTTCAGGGGGTCAGTGCGGCGACCGAAATCAAGCAGGCGCTGCTCAATTTGTACCGTTTTTGCGACCGGGATCAGGTGACAGGTCAGATCAGCGCCGCGACTCCCATCGACGTTATCTTGATGGTACGTGGCGGCGGGTCGATGGAAGATTTGGCGGCGTTCAATGATGAGAGCCTGGCACGCGCCATCGCGGCAAGCCCAGTCCCAATCATCACCGGCATTGGCCACGAGACCGATTTCACCATTGCCGACTTTTGCGCGGATCTGCGTGCTCCCACCCCTACCGCCGCCGCTGAGTTGGTTGCCCAGCCGACATCTGTGTGGTTAGGCCTTCTGCAAAGTGCGCAGCAGCGCATGCAGGCGGCTTGCGCCCGTTTGATTGACCCGCTGAATCAACGCTTGGACAATGCGGCCCAGCGAATGGGTCGCCCGTCGGGCTTAAGCGCTCGGGCTCGTGTGGGATTGGCTGCGCAAGCCCAGCAGCTCAATGCATCGGTACAGCAGGTCGCCC
>JANOTE010000006.1:0-9045 GCA_031416195.1 Rhodoferax sp. | reverse complement strand
TTTTGGCGCAGGATGTCCTTGATCTCATAAAACCGCGTACTGGGGCTGCCGGCCTTGACGCGAATCCAGTCCGGCTTTTTCAGCACCTCGCCTTGCACCACTTTGACCGGAATGCGCGACAGCTTGGCAGCGGCCTTTTGCTTCACGGACGGGTCGTAGGTCTCGCTCGACTGCGCCGTGCGAACGACGGTTGCAGGGACGGTTGAAGGGGTCTCAACGTGACTCATATTTGCTGAAGCAGCCGCTTATGGCGCCAGGTAAGTGACGAGCTTTTGGCTCAAAACGTCGGCAGCCTCCTGCCAGGTGACGGAAACTCCGATTGTAGAAAGATCCACCGTTTTCAGCCCCACATAGCCGCAAGGGTTGATGCGCGAGAAGGGTTCCAAGTCCATCGCGACGTTCAGCGCCACGCCGTGGTAAGTGCAGTTACGGCTGACTTTGAGCCCTAAGGCGGCGATTTTTCCGAACCCTGTGAAATTAATTGGGGTCAGATTCCAATTATCACCATGTGGTAATTGGGTTCTGACCCCAATTGTTTGGTGTGACCGAGGGTCTTCGAGCCGCACATAAATCCCCGGCGCGCCCCCAACCCGATGTCCGGTCACGCCAAAGTGCATCAGTGTGCGAATCACTGCCTCCTCGACCCGATAGACATATTCCTTCACAAAATAGCCCGCGCGCTTCAAGTCAACCATCGGGTAGCCCACCACCTGCCCCGGCCCGTGGTAAGTCACCTGGCCACCGCGATTGGTGTGTACGATGGGGATATCGCCCGCATCGATCACGTGCTCTGCCTTGCCCGCCAGACCTTGGGTAAAGACGGCAGGGTGCTCACACATCCAGAGTGCGTCAGGCGTATCGGCGTCGCGCGAGGCAGTGAAGTCCTGCATCGCCTGGTAGGTGGGCGCATACTCAACCAGTCCGAGATTCGTGACGTGCATCACTTCACAGCAGCCCGGATTTGCGCCACCATGTGCCCGAGCTCATCCGAACGGTAGGTCACGCCTGCTTCGTTCGCTGCCTGCACTGCTCCCTCACGTGCCATCGCATGCACCCAAGCCGCCTCCAGCCCCATGGTGTTGCCCTGGCGCAGGAAACAGCGCGAGCGCGGCCAGGGCGACCGCTGATAGGTTTTGAGGGTGAAAGCAGTCATGGTCTGCTGATTTTGTCTATTTTCATGCTTTGCTTTAGAATACAGAGTCACCCGCGAAGTCGTTTCGGACGTTTGGAGAAGGGGGCGAAAGCCAGCATGCACTCGTCGCGGGTGTTTTTTATCAGGCGCTCCAGGCGCCTTTTTTCTTGCGCACCGAAACTGTAGCAACTAGTTTGTGTCCACCTCGCACCTCCTCGACGTGTAGATAGCCAATGCCGTCTACAAGCTTTGAAAATACCATAACCTCCCGGCCAATTTTGGTTTTTCCATCCGCGTAGACAGTGTCTGGCTCTCCCGTGATCAAGGGAATCAGACCAAAATCCTCGAATGTCACGGCCAATTGACCACGCTTGAGTTCCCAGGCCGGATTGCCGTGGTGCTTCATCGTGTGGCGCACACCGTAGTTGTCGAGGATGCGGGTAAATCCAGTCAGATTGAACCCAGTTTGCGCAAGTAGTTGCCCCACGTTTTCAACCGGGCCAATGACCAGAAGTGTTTGCCGATCCGCAACGCGCATGGCTTCAGTTGCAAATCGGGTGATCTTTTCTGAATTCAAAGCACTGGCCGGGATGGTGGCTTTTGGCGGACTTATGGAGTGGTTAGCAGTTTTCATTTTCTTATTCTTATGGTTGAGAAGCCAACATACTTGGACTTCTCTGCGCAAAAGTAAATCCCCCATACTGCGCCCTCACGTCACGAGGAATCTGCTTGAAGCTGATGCCTGACGCCGCCAGCCGCTAGGGGCCGACGCGCACAGACTCGCCGTAGACGACCAACGACGTGTTGGCGGTGGCTAGTTTGGCGTGCTGGTTCAAGAGCGCAGCCAGCACGTTGCGGGTGAGCACGTTGCCGCCAGCGCGGCGTTTGTCGCCCTGAATCGGCAGGTTGCCAGTCTGCGCAGGCACCGTTGTGCCGTGGATGGAGACTTGCTCCAGCAGGCGGTAGGGCACCTTGTTGGCCAGGGTGAAGGCGTCGGCGCGGTTGAGCCAGTCGAGGGTGGGCATGGGGGTTGCGGCAGTGAGGTGACAAAGTTGCCGACTTATTTCGGTGCGAGCTGGTAACGGGCTTTCAGGCTCGTTAATGGGCTGTCGTAGCCGACCAGCTTCAGATGCTGAAGACACCCCACCACGATGCCGGGATGAATGTTGATTTCGGCAGAAAACGCGCGAACAGCATCGGCAGTCAAATGGATCTGGCGTAGCCGCCGACGGTCGGCTGGAGTTACGAGCACATCAGCGGCGAACTGGTTGGCCTCGGTTTCCTCTTTGGTCGCCGTGGCTGCCCCTGAGCTGGCATCGTCCAAAAACACGGCTCGCTTGGGGTGCTTCAGGATGTGCGCAACTTCATGAAAAAAACTGAACCAAAACACGTCGTTCCACTTGCCCCGCAGTGAAAGTTGAATCAATGGGCGTTCACCCAGCCAACGCGCCACGCCACTGACGTGCGTGCCCGGAAACGGCGGCACAAAAAGCAATACGACGCCAGCCTTCGTGCAAAGGGATTTCAGTCCATTGCCAATTTCTGAAGGCGCACGGGTGCTGAGCGCACGCATCGCAGAAATGCTGGATTGCAGCACATCAGCGCTGTAGGACGGCAATTCTGCGGACTGCAAGGCGTTTTGCGCCTCAAGTTCACCCAGGCGCAGCCACGCGGTGATGGCGGCATTGTTAGTTTGCTTAGCCGGATTTGCGCGGCGAAAAGCGGCTTGCACTTTGCCGTACTGGTCTTGCCAGCCCTCTGGCGAGGCCACGCCAAAGAACCGCAACGCGGGGTCAACCAAGGTGGCTTTGAATGCAGGGGTCAAACGACCGGCAGGCAATTTTCCGATCTTTTGAAGTTGCTTGAGCGGCAGCGAGTCCAGCCATGCCATCCGGTCTGGCATGCGGCTCGCGTCGCGCTGGCGGGCGAGAAACTCACGGTATTTGGCCTCGCGCGCAAGCCAGAACTGGGCAGGCGTGCCTAGAACCCGTTCAAGCTCCAAAGCCGTGTCTTCGGTGATTTCCTTGACACCCAATATCATTTCGTTGACCGGGTTCAAGGGGCGGCCCATGCGGCGGGCCAGCTCGGCCTGGGTAATGCCCAGCTCTTCGATGATTTCGGCCAAGGTGTCGCCTGGCGGTGAGACGGCTGCAGGCTGGTAGCTCAGGTTCGATTCAGTCATGGTAATCCACCATTTCAACGATAAAAATGCTGCCAATGGCGGACCAGTCAAGGCCGCCATCTGGTTTGGTGGGCGGGGGATTTTTCTGCGGCTTCACGATGAGCCGCATTCCGCCATGCAGTCTGGCCGAGAACTGCCCGGCACGTTTGCTTTTGAGCTCTTCCCAGTGGCCCGGCAAATTGCGCATGTGCTCCATGTGTTGCGCGGCATCCAGATCATCCAGCCTGGTTTTGAGTTTTTTTGAAACCTCAGTCCCGTGGGCCTTGGTGACTTGCTTCAAGTCTTCGAAGAAAGTTTTGTCTTTCGGATTGACGAAATCAATTTTCAAGTTTTTATCCACCCTTGAGATGGATGAGTATACATTTTTTGGAATATTCCGGGGTCATCTCCGGGCTGATAGGATGGCGGTCATGACATCCAATCGCCGCTTATTCTCCCTTCAGTTGCTCGCGCTGGGCAGCTCGCTGGCCGCGTCGTTTGACTTGAACGCCAAAACTGGCGGCGATGTGCTGCTGGCTGTGAACGCACCAGCGCATATCGATCCGAGCAAATACCTCACCAGCGAAAAGCTCGACGGCGTGCGTGCGCTGTGGGACGGCAACACGCTGCGCTTTCGCAGTGGCCGCACGATTGCCGCGCCCGCGTGGTTTTTGGCGAAGCTGCCCAAAACGCCGCTGGATGGCGAGCTGTGGCTGGGCCGGGGCAAGTTTGATGCGCTGTCGGGCACGGTGCGCAAAACCCAGCCTATCGATGCTGAGTGGGAGCAGATCAGGTACATGGTGTTTGAGCTGCCGCAGGGTGTGGGCTCGTTTGCCGAACGCGCGGCGCTGTTGAAATTGATTGTGCGGGGTGTGGCTTGGAGCCAGTTGCAAGGTGTAGAGCAGTTCCGTATTCCGAATCAGGCAGTGTTGCGGGATCGGCTCAAAGCCGTGAATGCCGCCGGGGGTGAGGGTTTGATGCTGCACCTGGCCAGCGCGCCGTATGTCACCGGGCGCAGCGATGTGCTGCTTAAATTCAAAAGCCTGGCCGATGCAGAAGCCGAGGTGATTGGCCATCTGCCCGGCAAAGGCAAGTACGCGGGCCTGACCGGCGCGCAGCAAGTGCGCACGGCAGACGGCCAGCAGTTCCGTTTGGGCACCGGCCTGAGCGATGAAGAGCGGAAAAATCCACCCGCCATCGGCACCATCGTGACTTACACCTTTCGTGATGTGACGCCCAGTGGCAAACCACGCTTTGCCAGCTACTTGCGTATCGCTCCAGAGCAGTAAATATTAACCTGCGGGTTAATTTATTAAGCTCAGCGTCCGATTTGCGCTATTTTTCAGATATTTTAGGTAACTAGCCCACGCAATTATTGCGTAACTAGCTATTTTTATGATAGCGACCAAGATCACCTGAAAACATACTTCAATGCCACCGAAATCGCCCGTGGCGCGCCCGGCGCATAAAACGTTGAATGCTGTAGCGGATACCCCGCTGCCCCGGTTCCCCCGAACGGTCGATTCTGGAAGTTGCCATTCGCATCAAACCCATTCGTACCGAGTTGCGCCGCTGTGTTGTAGCGGACATCGAATAGATTGTTGATTTGCGCCGTCCACTGCCATTGCGACGTCATCCTGTAATTGGCGCTTAAATTGAACACCGCATACCCCGCTGATTGACCCGCGCCTTGGTAGAACCTGCCATCGGGCTGATGGCCCGCGTTTTCATTGCCGCGCGCCAAGGCGCCCGCTACTGCGACCATGCTGGCCCCAAGCGTGATGTTGGACGAAGGCGAGTAGTCGGCAAAAACTTTCAGCAGTTGATCCGGCACCAGAGGGATACGGTCGCCCGGGTGAATGTTGATGGTGCCATCAAGCCCCGGCGCTCCTTCTGTGGCGCTGCTGTTGCTGCTATTGCTGCTGCCGTTGACGGTTTCTGCGCTTTGGTAGGTAGCTTCCAGCCGGGTGTACTGCGCGCCGACGTTAAAAGCACCGAACTTTGCGCTGAGCCCCAGCTCCAGGCCTTGGCGGCGGGTTTTCCCAAAATTCTTGAAGTAGCCAAAGCCGACCTGGTTGTCCGCCACAAACAAAATGTCGTCCTGATTCTCGGCGTGAAACACGCCCGCGTTCCATTGGAGGTTGCCCGCTGTGGTGCCACGCAAACCCAGCTCCAGCGTGCGCGTGACGACCTGGTTAAGCGGCGGGTCGCCGGCCATCGCGTTGGGCAGTTTGCAGGGCTGCTCAGGGTTGGCGCAGCCCAGCTCAATGGCGGTGGGCGCGCGGCTGCTTTCGCTGTAGCCCGCATACAGGTTGAGTGACTTGGTGGGGCTGTAGGTGAGGCCCAGCGCGGGGTTAAAGCGCTCGAAGCGGTGGTCGCCACTGAGCGATGCTGGGTCGCCCGCAGCGCGGATCAGGTCGCGATTCTCGATGCGCGTGGCGTTGAAGCGGCCCGCCAGCGTGAGGTGCAGGGTGTTGTCGATTAGCGATAGCGTGTCGCTTGCAAACGCGCTCCAGGTCTGGCTGCGGCCCGTCAGGTCGACGCGGGTGTCATACGGGGCACCGTCCACCACGCCGCCCGTGACACCGTCGCCAAATGACGGGATACCGGTGATGCTGCGGTCTGGATTGAGATACCCCAACTGCGTGCTTTGCGCAAAATCGACTTGGGCTGCATCGAAGGCCCCGCCCAGCATCCACTGGTTGCGCTGGCCCCACAGTGTGCCCGCACCCGTCAATTGGCCTGACAAGCCGTAGTTGAGCTGAGCGGCGTGGGTGCGGTTGATCAAGCCATTGCACTTTTCGCCCGGCTCGTCATTTTGCAGACCCTGCGCGATGCAGCGCCAGAAGGGGAACGGCGTGTTGGCCGCAGTGGCACCGCTGGTGGGAAAGCCCGTGAAGCCCGCCGCCGCCAGCGCGTCTTGATCGTCCGCACCGGGTTGATGCACGGACTGCCTCAGCGCCGCTTCGTTGATGTCACCATTGAGCGTGGTGCTGTTGATGTTGCGGTAATAAAGGTTACCTGAGAACTGCAACCGATCACTCAGGCTGTGGCTGGCCGCCAGATTGAACAGGCTGGACCGGTTGCGGGTTTCATCCGGCTTGGTGTAAACGCTGGCCGGGTCGCGGGCGAGCCTGCTTTGCTCTTGCAGGCCGTTGCCGGTGAGCTGGTTGTCGGCATGTGCCAGCGTCAGGCTCACGCGGGTGGCATCGTTTTGCCAGCCCAGCTTGCCAAAGATTTGCCGCACGTCGGACGGCGAATCATCGCGCCAGCCGCGCTCACCAAACAGGGTGCCATTCAGGTACCAGTTCAAGCCATTGGCGTTGAAGCCGCCATGCTCAAACTCAACCGCGCGCCGCTGGTGGCTGCCTGCGCTTAAGGTGAGCGAGGTGCCCGGGTCGCTGCGCCCATCTTTGGTCTGCACCGACAGCGCACCGCCCAGCGTGTTCAAGCCAAACAGCGGGTTGGAGCCCGGCATCAGCGTCAAGCTGGTGATAGCACCGCGCGGGATCAAATCCCAACTGACCACATCGCCAAACGGCTGGTTCATGCGCACGCCATCCATGTACACCGAGAGGCCCTGCGGCGTGCCCAGCAGCGGCGAGGCGGTGTAGCCGCGGTAGTTCACATCGACTTGATACGGGTTGCCCTGCATCTCGTTGACGTGTACGCTGCCCAGGCGCCGGTTCATGAAGTCGCTCAAATCCAGCGCACCACTGGCATCAATATCGCGGCTTTTGGCCGTTTGCACCGGCGCGGCGATCTCGTTGAGCGGCTGGCCCAGGCCCGGCAGGGGCGAGGTGCCGATGACCTCCACCTTGGGCAAAGTGGCGGGCGTTTGCGCCAGGGCGAACCCGTTGAACAGGGCAAGAGACAGAAGTGTGCAGGCGTGTTTGGACATTTAATGCGGTATAGCTATTGACGAATTGAACCGCCCGAATGGTCGCATGCTTCGCCGCCAGTATCCGCCCATCATCCCCAAGGAGAAACCCTTGCTCGCGGTGAATACGCTGTGGTTTTCTCAAAAAGAAACGGGCCCGCTTTAGGCAATTCGTGGCAGCCCGCGGCTGAAAAATGCCCAGCGGATTTGCAATCCGTTACTGTGCAGATTTTCAGTTGACAGTCTTCTCGAAGTCAGCCCGGCTGATCATGCCCGCCACAAAATGCAATCCGCCCTTGAACTGAAAGGATTTCCCACAACTTCACTATCGAATCCGCAATACGCGTGATGGGCTTCAGACGGCCAGGCCAGACCACTCGGACTCGGTCGCATTGCGCCCGCGCGCCTTGGCCCGGTACAGCGCTTCGTCTGCGCGGGTGATGGTCACCTCGCTGGTCTCGCCGTGGCGCTGCGCGGTCAGGCCAGCTGAGAAGGTGACGATCAACTCCCGGTTCCAATGCCACTGGCCAGCGCGGCTGAACGTCTCGCGCAGCCGCTCAATCACGCGCTCGGCCTCGGCTTGGGAGGTGTTGGGCATCAACAGCAGAAACTCCTCGCCACCCCAGCGGGCCAGAATATCGGCCTCGCGCAGCACCGTGCCTGCGTGGCGCGCGAAGGTACGCAGCACGTCGTCGCCCGCACCATGGCCGTGCCTGTCGTTGACCGACTTGAACAGGTCAAGGTCAATCATCGCCATACACGCATCGACCGGCTGGCGCACCGCACGGCGCTCTTCATACGCTAGCAGCTCCAGCGCACGCCTGCGGTTGGACAGGCCCGTGAGTTCATCGCGCCCGGCCAGCCACTGGTTTTCAGCAAGGGCCTTTTTCAGCTCACGGCGCTGAGCTTTCAGCTCGCTGCGAATGGCGCTGATGCGCGCGGCCAGCTCGGCCACACAAGCCAGAATAATCACCGAGAACACAAAGGCGATGAACTGCGAACCCAAGTCAAAATCAACAGGCCGCCAAGTCACAGCAATGCCGATCGTGACGGCCAGCCCCACCAGTGAGAAGAGCCCCATCAAACGGCAGTCGCGAGGCGACAGGGTGAGCGCTCCGACCACCAGCACCAAGGCCACCAGCAGCAAAATCATGTTGCTATGCAGCGGGTTGGCCACATAGGCCATGAACACCACGACCAAGCCAAACATCATTTGCGTGCGCGTCATCGCCGGGTCTGCGAACCGGTTGCTCCAGCCGGTGCGTTGGGCGACGTAAAAACCGATGGCGTTGAGGGCCAGGTAGATCGATATCAACTTAACATCCGCCGCTGCTGCCAACCCGGTAGTGACTGCGTACCACTGCAGGCCAATCAGCAGCAGGTAGACCGTATTGACCTCGACCCAGTAGGTCAGGATGCTGCGCTGGAAACGCTCGCGACCCACCAGCCATGCAAACGGCGCCGTAGCCTGAGCGCGCAGCGGCTGCCGGTCAGCGGGCAGCCGGCCCGCATGCAACGGATCGACATGCGACAGATTGACATCCGCTTCAGCCAACGCACACACCTTGACGCGGGGTGCCAATCAAAAGCAGTTGACGACCCAATTCAAAAACAAACATGACACTGCATCTTAAAGTCCTTCCAAATTAACCTGCGAGTTAATTTTTGGTAATTTGCACCAAATTCAACGTAATTATGAACCAAATAATGTGCTAGCTCTCGAATTACCTATATTTATTGCTGCTTATTTAATAGCATTTGTTCAGTCATCAAACCAGCAGTTGCACATTGCCGCCCGCTGCGGTGGTGTTGACAGTGACGGTCTGCTCGGCGCAGAAGCGGTACAGGTAATGGGGCCCGCCGGCTTTGGGC
>JANOTE010000005.1:0-4521 GCA_031416195.1 Rhodoferax sp. | reverse complement strand
ATCGATCAGCGTGTCGCGCAGATGGAGAAGGAAGGTGTTGTCTTTCGCACAGGCGTGATGGTGGGCGATTTGCCGAAAGCGTCGAAAGTGACCAACTGGGCGAAGGAGGTCATCTCGCCCGCGCAATTGCAAAAAGACTTTGACGCGGTGGTGCTCACAGGTGGTGCCGAGCAATCGCGCGACCTGCCCGTACCGGGGCGGGAGCTGGACGGCATTCATTTCGCCATGGAGTTCCTGCCGCTGCAAAACAAGGTGAACGCGGGCGACAAGGTGAAAGGCCAATTGCGAGCGGATGGCAAACACGTCATCGTCATCGGCGGTGGCGACACGGGCAGCGACTGCGTGGGCACCAGCAACCGGCATGGTGCGACCAGCGTGACGCAGTTTGAAGTCATGCCGCAACCGCCTGTTGAAGAAAACCGCCCGATGACCTGGCCGAATTGGCCCATCAAACTGCGCACCAGCTCCAGCCATGAAGAAGGCTGCGAGCGCGAATTTGCCATTTCCACCAAGGAATTCCTCGGTGAAAAGGGAAAACTAACCGGATTGAAAACCGTGCGCGTCGAGTGGAAAGACGGCAAGATGGTCGAAGTGGCGGGCTCTGAGCAAGTCTTGAAAGCTGATCTGGTGCTGCTCGCGATGGGTTTTGTGTCGCCCGTGGCCAGTATTCTGGACTCGTTTGGGGTCACTAAAGACAACCGGGGCAACGCCAAAGCGAGTATGGATTTCACCGGCGGCTACGCGACCAACGTGGCCAAAGTGTTTGCAGCGGGTGACATCCGCCGGGGCCAAAGCCTGGTCGTCTGGGCCATTCGCGAAGGCCGGCAGGCTGCGCGGGCGGTGGATGAGTTTTTGATGGGGGCGAGTGCGTTGCCGCGTTGACAATTCGACGGTAAACTGTCAGAATCTACACTGATCGACAGTTTCTGAAAAATATTGCAATGCAAGTCCACGCCGTCAAACTATCTCGCGAAGGCCGCGTCCTCATTCCGGTGGATGTGCGCGCCGAACTCGGCTTGAGTGAAGGCGCAACCCTGAGCTTGCGTGTGCAGGATGGTGAAATTCGCCTGTTTGACCGCGCACATGCTCTACGCCGTGCCCAACAAATTGCAGCCAAGTACAAAAAACCCGGTGTAAGTGTCGTGGACGAATTGATCAGTGAGCGCAGGCAGGCCGCTGCGCTGGAATGAAACGGGTTTTTGACAGCTCTGCGGTACTGGCAGCGCTTTTTCAGGAGCCCGGCGGGGAGAACGTGGTGGCGATGTGGGATGCGGGAGAAAACCTGATCAGCGCCGTCAACTATGCCGAAATTGTTGCCAAGCTCAACGAGAGGGGCATGAGCGACACGGAAGTTTTGGTCGTTATGGAAGGTGTTCCGCTGACTTTGGTCGATTTCGATCAAACCACCGCTCACGCAAGTGGTCTGTTGCGCACCGCCACCAAGTCGCTTGGGTTGTCGCTGGGAGACCGAGCTTGCATTGCGCTGGCGATGGGGCGCGCTGCCATGGTGGTGACTGCCGACAAACAATGGCAGAAGCTTGAAGATGTGGTGACTTTGTCGTTCATTCGATGAGAATTTGATAACTTGATTGTTGCTATATATGTAGTAGCTATTCGTGCATGTTATACGGGAGATAAAGTATCATTTTATTGATAATTTGACCTTTTTTCCCTTAAATAACACACAATATACCCAATAAAGGTATATTAAGCCCAAAAATCAACAATCCATCCCAATCCCCTTAATCAAGGGGATTGCGGGTAATCACTTATCATTCAGAGCCGCAAACATTGCGGGTTTTTGTTGCTTGAATGCCCAACCCCTCAATCGTGTCCTCGGATTTACCGCTTATCGAACTGAAAAACCTGACCTTTGGGTACGGAGACAGGGTGATTCTCGATGGCGTGTCGCTCGCGGTGCCACGTGGCAAAGTGACGGCGCTGATGGGCGCTTCGGGCGGCGGCAAAACGACGGTGCTGCGGCTGATTGGCGGGCAACATCGCGCGCAAAAAGGGGAGCTGCTGCTGGCGGGCTCGTCAACGAGCAGCCAATCTGCGCAGGATGTCGGCAAGCTCGATCATGCCGGCCTTTACGCGGCGCGGCGGCGCATGGGCATGCTGTTTCAGTTTGGCGCGCTGTTCACCGATCTTTCGGTTTTTGACAATGTGGCATTTCCTCTGCGCGAACATACTGATCTTCCCGATGCGCTGATTCGCGATATTGTGCTGATGAAGCTTGGCGCAGTGGGCCTGCGTGGCGCGCGCGATTTGATGCCGAGTGAAATTTCGGGCGGCATGGCGCGGCGCGTCGCGCTGGCACGGGCGATCGCGTTGGATCCGGAATTGATCATGTATGACGAGCCGTTTGCCGGGCTGGATCCGATTTCTCTCGGTACTGCTGCGCGGCTGATCCGCCAGTTGAACGACACCATGGGCTTGACCAGCATCATTGTCTCGCATGATCTGGAAGAGACTTTTCACATTGCAGACAAGATCATCATCCTGGCTAACGGCAAGGTGGCCGCCCAAGGCACGCCGCAGGAAGTGCGCGAGAGCCAAAACGCGCTGGTGCATCAGTTTGTCAATGCTCTGCCAGATGGGCCGGTGCAGTTTCACTACCCTGGCCACAGCGTGACCGATGATTTCTCCTACCGCACGGGAACGCGATCATGAGCGCGTTCAAACCAGCCGATGCGTTATCGTCGCTCGGTTTCGCCGTTCGCGCCAAGCTCGCTGATATCGGTGCCTCGACCCGCCTCTTCTTGCGATTGCTCATGTTGTTGGGTGCCAGCTTGAAACGCTTTGGCCTGGTGCGCGATCAAATTCATTTTCTGGGCAATTACTCGCTCGCGATCATTACGGTGTCAGGCCTCTTCGTCGGGTTCGTGCTGGGTTTGCAGGGCTACTACACCTTGCAACGCTATGGCGCGTCGGACGCGCTGGGATTGTTGGTCGCGTTGAGTCTGGTGCGTGAGTTGGGCCCCGTCATCACGGCGCTGCTGTTTGCCGGGCGTGCGGGCACATCGCTCACTGCCGAGATTGGTTTGATGAAAGCGGGCGAACAATTAAGCGCGATGGAGATGATGGCGGTAGACCCGGTTCAGAGAATTTTGGCACCTCGCTTTTGGGCAGGTGTGATCACCATGCCGTTGTTGGCAGCGGTGTTCAGCGCTGTGGGCGTGTTGGGCGGCTGGGTGGTCGGCGTGTTGATGATCGGCATCGACTCCGGCGCATTTTGGAGCCAAATGCAAGGCGGCGTGGATGTTGTGCGTGATGTGGGCAATGGCGTGCTTAAAAGCGTTGTGTTCGGCTTTACCGTTACCTTCGTCGCCTTGGTGCAGGGCTTTGAGGCCCAACCTACACCCGAGGGTGTGTCGCGCGCCACCACGCGAACCGTGGTGGTGGCATCGCTGGCGATTTTGGGGCTGGATTTCATCCTCACGGCATTGATGTTCAGCATCTGACGGCCACTGCTTGATCTACATCTGGAGAAAGAAAATGCAACGCTCAGCCAACGATTTTTGGGTCGGCCTGTTTGTCCTGATTGGCGCTGCCGCGCTGCTGTTTTTGGCCTTACAGTCGGCCAACCTGCTGACCTTAAGTTTTCAGTCGAACTACAAAGTGATGGCTAAATTCGACAACATCGGCGGCATTAAACCCAAGGCCCCGGTCAAAAGCTCGGGCGTGGTGGTGGGGCGAGTGGAATCGATCACATTTGATGACAAATCTTTTCAAGCCCGCGTCACGCTGGCGATGGAAAACCGTTATGCTTTTCCCAAAGACAGCTCACTGAAAATATTGACCAGCGGGCTGCTGGGTGAGCAGTACATCGGCATCGAAGCAGGGGCCGACGACAAGACTTTGGTGGCCAACGACACCATTTCAACTACCCAGTCGGCGGTGGTGCTGGAGTACCTGATCAGCCAGTTTTTGTTCAGCAAAGCCTCGGAAGGAAAAGCCGCCGACACAGTCAATGTATCCGCAGGCTTGCCACCCAGTGTGCCCGCCAGTGGGAGCAAATAATGAAGAAACGACGATCAATGAACTTACCAAACAGCCGTCCGGCTGACTATGCGCGCAGCCTTTACATGGCGGTTCTGGTCATGTTCGCCATGCTGATGATGGGCTGCGCCAGCGGGCCAGCAACCAACCCGCGCGATCCGTGGGAAAGCTACAACCGCTCGATGAGCAACATCAATGAAAAACTGGATGCGGCGGTTTTGAAGCCCGCAGCCACCGTCTACAAAGCCGTTATCCCACCGCTGGTTCGCACGGGCGTACACAACTTTTTCGTCAATCTGAGTGAGCCCTGGACAGCCTTCAACGCACTGCTGCAACTCAAAGGCGAAGCGGCGGTGGAGACCATCATGCGATTCAGCGTGAACACCTTTTTCGGACTGGGCGGGCTGTTGGACATCGCCAGCGAGATGAATTTGGAGCGCCATCGCCAGGACTTTGGCCAAACCCTTGGTATTTGGGGTGTGCCCAGCGGACCTTACTTTGTGCTGCCGGTGTATGGGC
>JANOTE010000004.1:0-1945 GCA_031416195.1 Rhodoferax sp. | reverse complement strand
ACGCCATGTGCGGAATTTGCGGTGAATTGAGATTCGATGGCGCTGCGCCAGACACGGACGCGATCAAGCGCATGTCCGAAAAAATGGCGCGCCGCGGGCCGGACCATGCAGGCACATTCACCGATGGCCCGCTGGCTTTCGGGCACCGGCGCCTGGCGATCATTGACCTGTCTGCCAGTGCCGACCAGCCCATGATGGACGCCACGCTGCAATTGGCCCTGGTGTTCAACGGCACGATCTACAACTACCGGGAGCTGCGCGTCGAACTGATCGCAATGGGGTATTCCTTCTTCTCCGAAGGTGATAGCGAAGTTATTCTGAAGGCCTACCACGCTTGGGGCGAGGCATGTGTGCAGCGCTTTTACGGCATGTTTGCGTTTGCTATTTGGGACACGCGCCACGCCAGCCTGTTCCTTGCGCGCGACCGCTTTGGCATCAAGCCGCTTTACCTGGCGCAGGACGGCCAACGACTGCGATTTGCATCAAGCCTTCAAGCACTGCTGGCTGGCGGTGGCATCGACACGACCCTCGACCCCGTCGCCCTGCACCACCATTTCACCTTGCACACCGTGGTGCCCGCACCGCGCACCATTCTCAGTGGGGTGCGCAAATTTCCGCCTGCCACCACGATGAAGGTGGATGCCCACGGGCAAACCGCACAGCAGGTGTACTGGACGCTTGCGGCCACACGCCCCGCGCAAGCTCTGTCCGAAGCTGACTGGCTGGCAAAGACCCGGCAGGTGCTGGCGCGCGCCGTTGAGCGCCACCGCCTGGCCGCCGATGTGCCGGTAGGCGTGTTGCTGTCCGGCGGGCTGGACTCAAGCCTGCTGGTCGGTTTGCTGGCCGATCATGTGGACGATTTGCTGACCTTCTCCATCGGATTCGAAGACGTCAAGGGAGCGGAGGGCCTCAGCGTGGGTTTGGAGAAGGCCGACGAGTTCGAGTTTTCAGACCTGATCGCGCAACATTTCAAGACCCGCCACCACAAACACCTCATTCCCAACAGCGAGGTGCTTGCAAGGCTACTTCACGCGCATCCAGGGCAGCAAGCTGTGGCATCTGGCGCTTTTGGAATGGTGGTTGCAAGTCCATGTGGACGGCGAGCCTGCCCCCGTTGCCCTCGTGACAGAGCCCGCAAACCGGACTGCACCATGATCCGCAAGAAGCTCACCGTAGACGCCGAACTGGAAAAGTTGCAGCGCGAATCATTCGACTACTTTTTGCACGAAACGAACCCTGCCAACGGCCTCGTGATTGACAAGACTGCGGTGAATTGGCCTGCCAGCATTGCCGCCACTGGACTTGCCCTGGCGTGCTACCCAGTCAGCGTGGAACGCGGATTCATGACCCGGGCCGCAGCGGTGGCGCGCACGCTTGCGACACTGCGTTTTTTCTGGAACAGCCCGCAAGGCACTGAACCCGACGCCACCGGCTACAAGGGGTTCTACTATCATTTTCTCGATATGCAAACGGGCCGCCGCGCCTGGCATTGCGAACTCTCGACCATCGACAGCGCTTTTCTGCTGGCCGGCGCATTGACGGCGGGGGCCTATTTCACCGCCAATACAATCGGCGAAAGTGAAATCCGGACGCTCGCCGACGCCCTGTATTGCCGCGCTGATTGGCAATGGGCGCAAAACCAGGGCGATACCGTAACGCACGGCTGGAAGCCTGAAAGTGGCTTTCTCAGCTACCGGTGGGAAGGCTATGACGAGGCGCTGCTGCTGTACATCCTGGGCCTGGGCTCGCCGACTCATACGCTCGCGCAGGGGAGCTATGCAGCGTGGGCAACCACATACCGGTGGAAAAGCCATTTCGGACAGGAGTACCTGTATGCAGGGTCGCTATTTACCCATCAGCTTTCGCATGTCTGGGTTGACTTTCGCGGCATTCAGGACGATTACATGCGGGGCAAAGGCATTGACTACTTTGAGAACAGCCGCCG
>JANOTE010000003.1:0-2176 GCA_031416195.1 Rhodoferax sp. | reverse complement strand
AAGCGGGGAGCCCTCACCCCAGCCCTCTCCCGGTGGGAGTGGGATCAAGACCAGTCAACCCTGCTTTAACCCCGCATGTTCAACAGCGTAGCCTCAATTGCAGCCAGCACGACAAGCGCTACATCGCCCGAAAGTGCTGACTGTGCAGCCGACTCACGGCCAGCTTCTCGGGTCGCCCGCGCAAGCTCAGGCTGAGCTTGCCAGATGGGTCGCGCTGAACTGCCTCAATCGCCTGGGCTTGCACGACCGTGCCGCGATGAATCTGCCAGAACTGTTGCACATCCAGCTGCGGCAGCAAGTCTTTAAGCGGTGTGCGTATCAAATATTCCTGGCTAGCAGTGAGCACGCGCAAATACTTGTCTGCCGCTTCAAAGTAAATCACCTCGTCCACCGGCACCAAGCGAATACTGTTGCCCACGCTGACCTGAATCACTCTCAAAGGCTGACGCTGGACCGCACCCGGGTTTGCTGCGGCAAGCAACTCGCGCAGCGCGCTTAGGGTTTGATTCAGGTGGGCCTCGCCCGCTCCTGATTCAAGAGCTGCTTGCGCCCGCGCCTTCAGGGCTTGCTGCAGTTTTGCCACTGTTTTTTCGAGGCGCTCGGGCTGCACCGGCTTGAGCAGGTAATCGACTGCCTGCGCCTCAAACGCCTGCACCGCGTACTGGTCGTAAGCGGTGACAAAAACCAGCGCCGGAAAGGCTGTGCCCGCCGGCCATTCATCGGCCAGCTCAGCCGCCGCTTGCAGGCCGTCCTGGCCCGGCAGGCGAATGTCGAAAAACAGCACGTCGGGCAACAGTTGCAAGGCTTGGGCCACAGCCGTCACACCGTCACCAACGCTGGCCAAAATTCTCAGTTCGGGCCAGGCGCGTGCCAGCTCGCTTTGCAGGGCTCGCGCCAGCAGCGGCTCGTCTTCGGCGATCAGGGCAGTGGCCGGGTGGGCGCTCATGGTGTGATCGGAATGCGGGCGGCAGCCCTCATTCCGCCTGTGCTGGTGGCCTCCAATTTAAGGGCCGATGAAGCACCATAGGTATTGGCAAGGCGCTCGCGCACCTGGGCTACGCCAAAACCTGAGCCGTTTTCATTCGTGCCCGAAACGCCGACGCCAGTGTCTGCGACTTCCAGCACCAAAAAATCACCTTCACGCCGCGCGCTGACCGTGATGTTGCCGCCTTCGACCCTGGGTTCGAGCCCGTGTTTGATGCTGTTTTCAACCAGCGGCTGCAGCAGGAGCGTGGGCACGCTCTGCTTCGCCAGCTCGGGCGGCAGCTCCAGTGTGTAGCCCAGGCGCGGGCCCATGCGCACGGCCATCAGTTCAAGGTAGTCGCGCAGCCGGTCGAATTCGGCCTGCAAGGTGTGCGTGCTAGCCAGCGAGCCGCTCAGCGTGGCGCGCAGGTAGTTGTTTAGACAGTCGAGCATGGCGGTGGCACGCTCGGGGTCTGTGCCAATCAGCGCGCGCAGGTTGGCCAGCGTGTTGAACAGCATGTGCGGCTCCAGCTGGCTTTGCAGCAGCTTCAGGCGCGCCTCGCTGGCATGGGCGCGGGCCTCGGTCATTTTTCGATTCAGGTAGGCGCTTTTGTTTCGGCTATAGAAAAAAAAGGCAGCCACCGTGCCGCTCAGCATCGTGATCAGCAAGGAGGTGCGTAAATGACTGCTGCTGCTGCCTCCCGCGCCCGGATGGTGCCAACCGTAATAAATCGATAGCGCACCGGCAAAAAAACTACCCGCGAGATAGCCGATGATGATCGCTGCGAGTACCAGTCCCAGGCTCGCCCATCCCTGTGGCCAACCGGTCTCGGCGCTGGATGGAAAGAAGTGTCGCCCCAAGTCGATCAGCGCCCAGGTGATCCCGCCGATCAGCAACGAATAGGTCAGCGCGCGCGCAAATGCACGGTCGGGCATGAAGGCGTATTGCAAGGTGGCGAGCACTACGCAAAAGGCAATGACCTGCAGCAAATTGCCCAGTGTGTGGATCCAGTCAATGCGATGGGTCGGCGCTTCAATGACCGCCTTGCCGTGCTGCAGTCGCTTGAATTCTTCCGGAGTCAGAGGGGCGACCATGCGGCGTTGATTTTAGGGCTCATGCCGCAACAAACTGCCCGTGCAGGCCCAGCGGCAAACCATAGGGCAGCGTTGCCTGCGCGATCGGTCCGGCATGTACAGCGGCGGCATCGAACAC
>JANOTE010000002.1:0-3288 GCA_031416195.1 Rhodoferax sp. | reverse complement strand
AAGCCCTTCTGGTTCTGCCAAATGGTTTTCAGATTGTTCATGGCCGCGTGCTCCTACAAGGTTCTGGCAACTTCACGAATCTCGAAGAACTCCAGCACGTCACCCGCTTGGATGTCGTTGTAGTTCTTGATATTCAAGCCGCACTCGAAGCTCTCTTTGACCTCTTTCGCATCGTCTTTGAAGCGCTTGAGCGAGTCAAGTTCACCCGTGAAGATGACGACGTTCTCGCGCAGCAAGCGAAGCCGAGCGGTGCGCCGCACCACACCTGCGGTGACCATACATCCGGCAATCGAGCCGATCTTGGAGACCTTGAACACCTGGCGAATCTCGGCCGTACCGATGACTTCTTCCTTTTTGTCCGGTGTCAGCATGCCCGACATAGCGAGTTTGAGCTCGTCCACCGCGTCGTAAATGATGTCGTAGTAGCGAATATCCACACCGTTGTTTTCGGCCAGCTTGCGCGCACCTGCGTCAGCACGGGTATTGAAACCAATAATGACGGCTTTGGAGGCAATCGCCAGGTTGACGTCAGACTCGCTGATCGCACCCACAGCCGTGTAGACCATTTGCACTTTGACCTCATCGGTCGAGAGCTTGAGCAACGACTGCGCAAGCGCCTCTTGCGAACCCTGCACATCGGCTTTGACGATGATCGGCACTAATTTGACCTCGCCGGCTGTCATGTCGGAGAACATGTTCTCCAGCTTGGCGGCTTGCTGTTTAGCCAGCTTGGTGTTGCGAAACTTGCCTGCACGGTAGGTCGCGATCTCACGGGCGCGGCGCTCATCAGCCATCACCATGAATTCGTCGCCCGCCTGGGGCACTTCGGTCAAGCCCTGAATTTCGACCGGGATGGACGGGCCTGCCGACTTGATGGTTTTGCCGTTCTCATCCAGCATGGCGCGCACACGGCCAAATGTTTGGCCGGCCAGCACCACATCGCCAGTCTTGAGGGTGCCCGACTGCACCAAAATCGTGGCGACTGGGCCGCGACCTTTGTCCAGCCGCGCCTCAATCACCAGGCCTTTGGCCATGGCGTTGACAGGGGCACGCAACTCCAGTACCTCGGCTTGCAGCAGAACCTGCTCTAAAAGTGCGTCAATGCCAGCACCTGTTTTGGCAGACACCGACACAAAAGGCGACTCACCGCCAAATTCCTCGGGCACAACTTCTTCAACGACCAACTCGTTTTTGACGCGCTCGGGGTTGGAATCGGGCTTGTCAATTTTGTTGATGGCCACCACGATCGGCACGCCAGCCGCTTTGGCGTGCTTGATCGCCTCTTTGGTTTGCGGCATCACGCCGTCATCCGCCGCCACCACCAGAATCACGATGTCGGTCGCCTTGGCACCGCGCGCACGCATGGCCGTGAAGGCCTCATGACCCGGCGTATCAAGGAACGAGATCATGCCGCGCGGTGTTTCAACGTGATAAGCGCCAATGTGTTGGGTAATGCCACCGGCTTCGCTGGACGCTACTTTCGCAGTGCGAATATAGTCAAGCAGAGAGGTCTTGCCGTGGTCAACGTGGCCCATCACGGTGACAACTGGCGCTCGTGGCAACAACTCGGCATCTTGCTGCAACACTTCGTCTTCGGTGAATGCCTCGGGGTCGTCCAGCGCCGCGACGATGGCTTTATGGCCCATCTCCTCGACCAGAATCATCGCCGTGTCTTGATCAAGCGGCTGGTTGATGGTGACCATCTGACCCAGCTTCATCAAATGCTTGATGACTTCAGAAGCTTTGATGGCCATTTTGTGTGCCAACTCGGCCACGGTAATCGTCTCGGGCACATGTACTTCAAAAATACGCGCTTCGACGACTTGCGCTGGGGCACGGTCATCACGATCACGATCATTGCTGCCGCGCCGACCCCGTGGGCCTGCTCGCCAGTTGGTTGAACGCCCAGCACCGGCACCGGTATCGCCACGTGTGGGAATGCCTTTTTTCTTCGCCGGGTCTCCTGCCCAACTGCTGGAGAGCTTGGCAGACTTGATTTCCTTGCCCGCGCCACCAGGCGCTGCACCCGTGGTGGTGGAGCCGCCGGGCCGGGCTGGTTTGGCCTGCGTTGAGCCTGCCGCAGGTTTGTGCAGCGTGCCCTTTTTGGCGGCATCTGCGGCTGCTTTGGCAGCAGCAGGTGTGGCGATTTCGACTTTTTTAGGCGGGGGGGGTGCTTTTTTGGCCGGTGCTGACATCATCAGACGAATGGCCGCAGCCTCGGCCTCTGCTTTGCGCCGGCGATCTCCCAAATCTACCGCGCGTGCCGCGTCTTCAGCAGCTTGCAGTTTCGAATGCGCTGCGGCCTTGTCGCGCGCTTCAGTTCGTGCCTGCGCCAGTGCGACTTCTTTTTCCTGGGTCAAGGCCTTGGCAGAAACTTCGGCCGCATTCGAGGCTTCGGTTTTGGCAGCGCCGGAGTTCACAGCCTCGTGCGCTGCTGCGGTTTTTTGTGCTTCAATGGCCAGGGCGGCGGCGCGGTCAGCAACATCGCGAGCGCGCTGCTCCTGCTGCTCGCGTTCCAAGCGACGCTGAACCAGCTCTTCTTCCTGGCGACGGATCAACTCGGCCTGACGGCGCGCTTCTTCCTCACGCCGGGCCAGCTCTGCGCTGTCAATGATCGGTGCTGCAACGGTTTCCTCAAGCACCTCTGCAACCGCTTCAGAAGGCGCATCAGCACCTTCTTCGCGGCGCACAAAGGTGCGCATTTTTTTGGTAGCGACAGGAATCGTGCGCACTTTGCCCGTGGCATCGGCCTGCTTAATCTCGGTGGTCGATTTCTTGACCAGGGTGATCTTCTTGCGCTCGGGGCTGGTAGTGCCGTGGCTCGCCTGCAGATGCGTCAGCAGGCTGTGCTTGTCGGCATCCGAGAGCGTGTCGGAAGCGGCCCCTTTTTGGACACCCGCCGACTGCAACTGCTCAAGCAGCGTGGTGGATGATTTCTTGAGTTCGGTAGCAAACTCGGCGACGGTCGTACTGGACATTTGTGGGGTAACCTTTTACTTCAGCGTTCTTATCAGCGTAATTTCTGGCGTAATTTCTAGCGTAACTTTTGCCGCAGTGTTGAGCGTTCATGTCCATTACTCTTGAGCGGCGGCGTCATTGGCAAACCAATGTTCGCGGGCTTTCATGATCATGGCTTTGGCGTCAGGCTCGGATTGCCCAGTGATCTCGATCAGCTCGTCAACCGCCAAATCGGCCAGGTCGTCACGGGTGTGGACACTACCATCGGCCAGCTTGCCAATCAGCGCAGGCGTCAGGCCCGCCAGATCACGCAAGTCCTGCGAGACATCG
>JANOTE010000001.1:0-7586 GCA_031416195.1 Rhodoferax sp. | reverse complement strand
CGGCGCTCCGGCGGCAGGTTGGACGTTTTACGCGCCGCTCACGCTGCAAATGGGCCCGTCAATGGACGCCGGCATTTTCGCCCTGCACATTCTGGGCGCAAGCTCCATCATGGGCTCGATCAACATCATCGTGACCATTCTCAATATGCGTGCTCCTGGCATGACCTTGATGAAAATGCCGATGTTCTGCTGGACTTGGCTGATCACGGCTTACTTGCTGATTGCCGTGATGCCCGTGTTGGCGGGCGCCATCACCATGACGTTGACAGACCGCCACTTCGGCACCAGTTTCTTTAACCCGGCAGGTGGCGGCGACCCGGTCATGTTCCAGCATATTTTCTGGTTCTTCGGTCACCCCGAGGTCTACATCATGATCTTGCCGGCCTTTGGCATCATCAGTCAGATCGTGCCAGCATTCTCCAGAAAACGCCTGTTTGGTTACGCGTCGATGGTTTACGCGACTTCAAGCATCGCGATTTTGAGCTTCATCGTATGGGCGCATCACATGTTCACCACGGGCATGCCTGTCACCGGCCAGTTGTTTTTCATGTACGCTACGATGCTGATCGCGGTACCCACCGCCGTGAAAATATTCAATTGGATCGCGACGATGTGGCAGGGATCGATGACGTTTGAGACACCGATGCTGTTCGCTGTCGGCTTCATCTTCGTGTTCACGATGGGCGGGTTCACCGGGCTCATCCTGGCCATGGCTCCGATTGACATTCAATTGCAGGACACGTACTACGTGGTGGCTCATTTTCACTATGTGCTGGTGGCGGGCTCGCTGTATGGCATGTTCGCTGGCTACTACTACTGGTCACCGAAGTGGACAGGGGTGATGTACTCCGAAACACGCGGCAAAATTCACTTCTGGTGGAGCCTGATCGCCTTTAACGTCACCTTCTTCCCGATGCACTTTTTGGGGCTCGCAGGGATGCCACGTCGCTACGCCGACTACCCGATGCAGTTTGCGGATTTCAACATGATCGCGTCGATTGGCGGGTTTGCGTTTGGCATCGCCCAAGTCTATTTCTTCTTCTTCATCGTGTTGCCGGCCATGATGGGCAAAGGCGAGAAGGCATCGCAGAAACCTTGGGAGGGCGCTGAAGGGCTGGAGTGGGAAGTGCCGTCTCCCGCACCGTTCCATACGTTTGAGACGCCACCGAAGCTTGATGCCACCGCGACCCGTATTGTTGGGTAATCGGTCATGAACGAAGAACAGAAGAAGTCCAACCTCAAGACCGGACTGATATTGTTGTCAGTGGTGCTGGTGTTTCTGGTCGGGTTCGTTGCCAAGATAGTTTTGCTGGGCAAGTAACGCCGCCAAGCGACACCATGATTAGCAGCGAAAATTCAAAAATGCTGGCCAAGTTGGCCGTGGTGACGGCGAGTATGTTCGCTTTTGGCTACGCGTTGGTGCCCATCTACAAAGCCATTTGCGAGGTCACCGGCATCAACATTCTGGCGCTGGGCGAGAAAAATTTACCCGGGAAATCCAGTAATTATTCGGCCAACACCCAGATCGATACCAGCCGCGTGATCACCGTAGAGTTCGATGCGAATGCACGCGGTCCCTGGCGTTTCAAGCCGCAGAAGAGTTCGATGACAGTGCACCCTGGCGAGTTGGCCACGGTGATGTATGAGTTTGAAAATACGCAGGATCGCCGCATGTCCGCGCAAGCCATCCCCAGCTATGCGCCCCATCAGGCTGCGTCCTATTTCAATAAGCTGGAATGTTTTTGTTTTGCCCAGTACACGTTGGAGCCGGGCGAGAAGAAGCAGTGGCCGGTTGTGTTTGTGATTGATGGAAAATTGTCGAAAGATGTCAGCACAATCACACTTTCATACACGTTTTTCGAAGTGGGTAGTAAAACGCCGCCCGTACCCCGCGCCGCCAACTTGCAATCGCCAAAGGCGGGAGAAGGTGTATGACGGATAAGTCCACCCCGCACTCTTTTCTTCGCAGTATGAAAACAGTGGCGTGGTCGTTTTTGGGGATCCGAAAAAGCAGCGAATACCAACGCGATTTGGCGACCGTCAACCCGCTGCACATCGTTTTTGTGGCTATTGGCGGTGTCGTCATTTTCGTGGTGAGTTTGATGTTTTTTGTGAATTGGGTGGTTGCTAAATAGTGTGCTATCCAGCAGTTTTTGCGTCAATTGGTGATCCGTTGAGTGGCGACAATTGAAGAGAATGGAAAAGGTTTGAAATTGATATGAAGGATTTGAAATGAGCTCGGCAACACACGGCACACAGCCGTATTACTTTGTGCCCAACCCGTCGCGGCACCCGGCGTTTGCATCGTTTGGACTGCTACTTACTTTTTTCGGTGCCGCCCAATGGATCAACGGTGCTGACTGGGGCAAGTGGGTGATGACGGTGGGCCTGGTCTGGTTTTCGGTGGTGCTGTTTCAATGGTTCAGTGATGCGATCGCTGAGAGCCAAAACGGCCAGTATGGTCACAGAGTTGATTTGTCTTACCGCTGGAGCATGAGCTGGTTCATCTTCTCAGAGGTAATGTTTTTTGGCGCGTTTTTCACAGCTTTGTGGTGGGCGCGGTCGCATTCGGTGCCGGAACTTGGCAATTTGGAGAACGCTTTGCTCTGGCCGGATTTCAAGGCAGCGTGGCCCAGTTCGGTTGCAGGCGCTACTGCTTCTCCAGCGGGCATCGTGGAGCCGTTCACGACGATGACGCCGTTCTGGCTTCCCACCATCAACACAGCGCTGCTGCTTTCATCCGGTGTCACCCTCACTATTGCGCATCATGCCTTGCAGCATGGAAATAGGGGCAAAACCATCGCGTTCATGTGGCTCACGGTGTTGCTTGGCATCGTGTTCCTGGGAGTTCAGGGCTACGAGTATTACCATGCTTATACAGATTTGAACCTGAAGCTGACTTCCGGAGTTTATGGCTCTACGTTTTTCATGTTGACAGGATTTCACGGCTTTCACGTCTTTATCGGCATGTTGATGCTGCTGTTCATTACCTTGCGGCTTCAACGCGGGCATTTCACAGCGGACAAGCACTTTGGCTTTGAAGGCGCTGCCTGGTATTGGCATTTTGTTGACGTGGTTTGGTTGGGGCTCTACTTGCTGGTTTACTGGATGTAGGCCTTCGCCATCAAAAAAAAGGCACCGCGTTCGGTGCCTTTTTTGATGGGCCTGGCGTTCGATCAGTGAAAGTTTTCAACCACCAATTGGAATGCCCGTCGGCTTGATGTAGCCCAATTGCCAGGCCAGCAAAATGCAGACAAACAGCAGTATCGAGAAGCCCACCCGCAGTGCCAGTGCGCGAAACATGTTGTTCGATTTCTGTTGATCGTTGTTGCCGCCACGCATCATGAAAAACAACGCGCTGCCCAACGCGACGATGATGCCTACAAACCCGAAAATGACGAAATACTTCATAAACTGGATTATCCGTTGAGCGCGCGTTTCAAGTTTTGGGTGATCACAATTTCCGCATTGATTGGCATTGTGGTGACACTCGCATTGGGTCGTTGGCAGCTTTCTCGTGCCGCACAAAAGGAGAGCCTACAGGCCGCCATCATTGTGCAAAGCCAGCGCGCCGCTCTTGACAATGCGGCGATGCTCAAAACTGTGAATTTGCTTGAGTTCGTTCACAGGACGGTGATCCTGCGTGGCACTTGGGCGGCCTCCAAAACCGTATTTTTAGACAACCGCCAAATGAACGCCAAGCCGGGCTTTTACGTTGTTACGCCGATGCTGCTTGAAAATGCGAGTAGTGCAGTACTGGTTCAACGCGGCTGGATTGGCCGCAACTTCGAAGACCGCGAGCTTTTGCCTGGGGTGCCCACTTTAGGCGGCGTCGTTGAAATCAAAGGAAGAATTGCCCCGCCACCGCCCAAACTATTTGAGCTGGGTGACGCGGGAGCCGGTTTGATACGGCAAAATCTGGATATCAAGCATTTCAAAGCTGAAACAGGCTTGCCGCTGTTGCCAATTTCCGTACTTCAAACGGGTGCAGCCAGTGACGGCTTGTTGCGCGATTGGCCCGTGGCGGCAGCCACAGCGGGCAAAAATTACGGTTACGCATTTCAGTGGTTCGGGTTGAGCTTGTTGATCACATTACTTTATGGCTGGTTCCAAATTGGCAAACGATTCTTCCCCAAGCCGATCACTTGAAATGGTGCATGCCAACGGTCAAGACCAGCCCTTGGGCCTGACGGTTCATTCCATGCCGAGTGCGGTGCAAGCGTTGGACGGGCAGGCCAGCCGTACCTCGCGGGGTCGCTGGAAGATGATTGCTGTCATGTTGGTGTGTGCTGCGCCCGTGATTGCCTCCTACTTCAGCTATTACATCTTGCGCCCGGACGGCAGGCGCAACTTTGGCGAATTAATTAACCCGCAGCGCAGCTTGCCAGACCTGAACGCCAGTGGCCTGGACGGTCAAACCTTCAACCTTCGGGCGCTCAAGGGCCAATGGTTGTTGGTGAACGTTGCAAACGGCAGCTGTGACGGTTTGTGTACCCAGAACCTATACCTTCAACGGCAGATGCGTGAGAGCCTGGGCAAAGAAAAAGACCGCCTAGATCGGGTGTGGCTGATTACCGATGACAAGCCGATTGACGCGAAACTTCAGTCATACCTGGTGGGCGCTACGGTGTTACGAGTGCAGGCTAGCGCCCTGTCGTCGTGGTTGCAACCGTCTACCGGGCAGACTCTGGCCGATCACCTGTACGTGGTAGACCCGATGGGCAATTGATGATGCGTTTTCCTGCACGGATGGACTTGCCTAGCGCCGCAAAAGCCAAGCGCGATTTGGAGCGCTTGCTGCGTGCTTCTGCGTCGTGGGATACAGCAGGGCGCTGATCAATGAATGCACCTTCGCCCTTTGATATGTCTGCGCTGGCTGGATTGATGCTGGCGGGTGCGTTGCTGGCGATGCTGGCGTTGATTTGGGTGGGGTTGCGTAATCGCGGCGCCTCACCTGTGAAGCGTTTACACGCCCTGGCATTGCTGACTCTGGTGCTGACGTTCGACCTGGTGCTGTTTGGGGCGTTCACCCGGTTGACCGACTCTGGATTGGGTTGCCCCGATTGGCCAGGTTGTTACGGTAGCGTCACGCCCCTGGGTGCCAGGGGTGAAATTGCGCAAGCGCAAGCTGCAATGCCCACTGGGCCGGTGACCACCAGCAAAGCCTGGATAGAGATGTCGCACCGCTATTTCGCAACTGGCGTGGGCGTGCTCATCTTGGTGTTGGCCATCGCCAGCTGGGTGAGTCGGCAGGGGAGGGCTCGGATCAGTCCGTGGTGGGCCACTGCGACCTTGGTGTGGGTGTGTGTGCAAGGCGCTTTTGGCGCGTTGACGGTCACCATGAAACTCTTTCCCGCAATTGTCACGCTGCATCTGTTGGGCGCGCTGATACTGCTGGCGTTGCTGACAGTTCAGGTCGTTCAACACAGCAAACTCAACTATCGGATAGGCAATGTGGGTGGACAAGCCGTCATCGACATCGCTACCCGCCGACTCGCCTGGTTGGCCATCGCGGCGATAGCGTTTCAAATTGCGTTGGGTGGTTGGGTCAGCACCAATTACGCCGTGCTTGCTTGCAGCGAGTTTCCAAAATGCCAGGGCAGTTGGTGGCCCGCCATGAATTTTGACCAAGGCTTTGAGATTTGGCGAAAGCTTGGGTTCACGCAAAGTGGAGAAGTGATCGGTTTTGAAGCGTTGACCGCGATTCATTACGCACACAGAATGATGGCCGTTGTTGCAGTGCTCGTGACAGCTGCGCTGGCGCTGCGTTTGAACGGCTTGTCCGGCATGCGCACGGCTTCGCGCTGGATAGCCGCATTGCTCGGCCTGCAGTTGGCGACGGGGTTGAGCAATGTGGTTCTTGGCTGGCCGTTGTTGGCTGCCCTGCTTCACACCGGAGGTGCGGCGGCCTTGATGATTGCGCTGACTTGGGTTGTCGCTGCAAGTCGCGTCAGTGCGCAGGTGCGTCCAGCAAATGCGCCCAGGTTAAAGATGCCGGGGCTGAATGCATGATTGAGAATCCGCCCAAAGTGGAAACGGCACCTGATTGGCGTACGCCTTTGCGCCAGTTCTATGCGCTGACCAAGCCACGCGTGATTCAGCTTATCGTTTTTTGTGCTTTGATTGGAATGGTTCTTGCGGTGCCAGGGTTGCCCAGTCTGCTGGAACTGCGACTTGCGTTGACTGCGTGTTTTGGTATCTGGCTTGTCTCGGCCGCCGCTGCGGCCTTCAACTGCATCGTCGAGAAAGGCATAGATGCCAAGATGAAGCGCACAGCCTGGCGGCCAACCGCCCGTGGCGATTTGCAGGATGGGCAGACGCTGCTTTTTTCTGGCGTGCTGTGCGCAGCAGGCTCGGCCATCCTCTACGTTTGGGTCAACCCGTTGACCATGTGGCTCACTTTTGCCACCTTTGTCGGCTATGCGGTGATCTACACCGTCATTTTGAAACCAGCAACGCCGCAGAATATTGTGATTGGCGGAGCATCCGGTGCCATGCCGCCAGTGCTGGGTTGGGCTGCGATGACGGGCGAGGTGGGGCCCGAAGCGTTGATTCTGTTCCTGATCGTTTTTCTATGGACACCGCCACACTTCTGGGCACTGGCGCTTTACCGGGTGGAAGACTACCGCAAGGCCGGCTTGCCGATGTTGCCCGTGACGCACGGCAGTGAGTTCACCCGCTTGCAGATACTGCTGTACACCATCATTTTGTTTGCAGCGTGTTTGCTGCCTTTCGTCTACGGCATGAGTTCATGGATTTATCTGGTGGTGGCCATCGTGCTGAGTATCGGTTTTTGCCTGTATGCATTTTGGCTCTGGCGCGACTACTCGGATGCACTGGCACGCAGGACGTTTCGGTTCTCATTGATCCACCTCAGTGTTTTGTTTGCGGCGCTGTTGGTTGACCACTACGCGCTTTGAAAGCTACGCCGTTGAAAGACCAATTTATGAAAAAACGAAATGTCTTGAAGGCGCTGGCCTGTTGCATTACGGCTTCCAGTGCGACCGTATTGCTGTCAGCATGCTCCGAAAACAAACCCTCGTTCGTCTCCATTGATGTCACAGGCGCAGATTACGCCAAGAACTTTTCGTTGACCGACCACAACGGTGAGACCAGATCAATGAAGGATTTTTCGGGCAAAGTTGTGGTGATGTTTTTCGGCTTCACCCAGTGCCCGGATGTGTGCCCCACTTCCATGGCCGAGTTGGCCGAGATCAAGAAGCTGCTCGGTGCGCGGGGCGACAAGCTTCAAGGCCTTTTTGTGACGGTTGACCCGCAGCGCGATACGCCCGAGGTGCTCAAAGCCTACATGGTCAATTTCGACCCCTCGTTTTTGGCGCTGTACACGACGCCCGAGAAACTGGTGGAGCTTGCAAAAGATTACAAGGTGTACTACAAGAAAGTAGATGGCAAAACCCCTACCAGCTACAGCATGGATCATTCAGCGGGCAGTTTTGTGTACGACACCAAGGGCGCATTGCGCCTTTACACACGCTACGGCACGGGTGCCAAATCGTTGGCGCAGGATGTTGAAATTCTGCTCAAGCAGGCAGGGTGACCAAGCGTTGCGCTCAGCGCATTCAGGG